>DOSG01000009.1 GCA_003514055.1 Candidatus Yanofskybacteria bacterium
TGATTTATAAGCTTTATAGCCTTCTCCATACCTTCGGTGGTAGCCGAAGTCACGAATACCGACCCATCATCATCGATATCAATTTCAGCTCCAGTTTGCTCAATAATCTCATTAATCATTTTACCTCCTGGGCCGATAAGGGCGCCGATCTTTTTTGGATCTATCTTCACAGTTTGAATTCGAGGAGCATACAACGACAACTCTGCCCTAGGCGTAGCGATAGTTTTAGTTATGACATCTAATATCTCCAATCGAGCCTTACGAGCCTGAGCTAGAGTCTCTTCAACGATCTGAGGGGTAATACCTTCAATCTTCACATCCATCTGCATCCCAGTCACGCCATCCTTTGTACCGGCAACCTTCAAATCCATATCTCCATGATGGTCTTCTGGTCCTTGAATGTCGGTTAATATTTTGTATTTCTCACCCTTTTCATCAAACATCAGCCCCATAGCAATACCGGCGGCGGGGGACTTGATTGGCACTCCGCCATCCATCAAAGCTAGCGTTGAACCACAAACCGAGGCCATCGATGACGAACCATTAGAAGAAAGAATCTCAGATACTAAGCGAATAGTATACGGAAATTCATCTTTGTTCGGGATGATAGGCTCTAAAGACCTCTCGGCTAAATAGCCGTGGCCAATATCTCTACGGCTCAGAGCTCCAACACGTTTAACTTCGCCCACGCTGTATGGAGGAAATGCGTAGTGGTGCATAAACCTCTTCTTAGTTAGACTTATTTCCATGGTTTCTAGCCATTGTTCCATGCCTGGTGCGGCCAGCGTTAAGATAGACAAGGCTTGGGTAGTACCACGATTAAATAGCCCGGTACCGTGAGTGTGGGGCAATATCCCGACCTGGGCTGAAAGCTCGCGTAGCTGGTCAATCTTGCGCCCATCAGGACGCTTCTCGCCATCGAGAATATTACGATGAACGATACGATCGATCTCTTCCTCAAATATTGCAGACGCCTCGGCTAGCTTCTTGTCAGCTTCTGGGCTGTCAGCGAATTGGCCCTTGATATACGCCATCAACTCATCTTTGACCTGGCCAAGACCTTCATAGAATTCGGTCTTACTTTTACCGGGCGCATATAGAGTTTTTTCAAGTTTTGGATCTGCAAAGTCACGAACCAAAGCCGTTAAGGCCTGATCGTGAGTAAATATATTAAGCTCTTTCTTCTTTTTTCCTATCTCGTCGGCGATCTTATTCTGGAAATTAATGACTGCCCCAAACTGTTCAAATCCAGCCTTGATAGCTTCGGCCATATCTTTCTCTAGCACGATATTGGCGCCGGCCTCGATCATATTTATTTTTCCAGCTGTTCCGGCAACCACGATATCGAAATCACTTACTAAACGCTCGGCATATGTTGGGTTAAAAACCAGCTTACCGTCAACTCTGCCAACTCGGACAGCAGCGACAGGCCCAGCCCAAGGGATATCAGAGATCATAAGGGCCATCGAGGCACCGATTAAAGCGGGGATATCTGGATCATTGATCCCGTCGAACGACAAAACGGTGGTCACCACCTGTATCTCGTTGCGGATATTGTGATTAAAGAGTGGGCGTAGAGCTCGATCAACTAGACGACCCGACAGAATGGCCTCATCTGATGGTCGGCCTTCACGCTTGATCCACTTGGAACCTTTTATCTTGCCAGCTGCGTAGTACTTCTCTTCGTACTCAACCTGAAGCGGCATATAATCGACAGCCTTCTCGTTGGCCGACATGGTGGCATTAACCAAAACGCTTGTTTCACCATATTGGACCAAACAAACGCCATTAGCCTGGCCGCCTAAACGACCAACTTCAACGGATAGAGTCTTTCCAGCGAACTCTTCCTGGTACTTCTTTATTTCCATTTAATTACCGACAAACGAGAGGAAAGTGAGTAATATCCGCCTCCGGCAATTGCCGGAGGCGGACTGGGATTCTGCCCACTATTTTCTGGCCTTCCAGAGAACACTGGGAAAAACCCGCACATCGCCTCATTCCTCGCCCTCGTATCTGTTTGCCTGTTAAATTACTTCAAAAGTATTTTATCTTTTAACTGCTCTAAATCAATAAAATTATTAGCCACTTCGATTATCTTGGCACTAGCGCTTCTCTTGAATCCAGCTACCTCAACTATCAGCCCGCTATACTGTAGATACTCGACTAGCGGCTCAAAATCGCCGTCGCCAGAAACGATAATAACTACGTCCAGCAAGCGAGATAAGCCAATTGCGTCTACGGCTAGACCCACGTCCCAATCACCCTTTTTCATGCCTCCTGGGAATATCTGTAAATCTTTCATTTTTAGCTCGTATCCAGACTTTTCAAGAGCACCGAAGAAGGCACGCTCTTCATCGGTATCTGACTTGACGACGTAGGCAATGGCCCTAGAAAGCTGGCGACCGTCAGATACAATCTTTAGTAATTCTTTAAAATTAACCCTGGCCTTATAAAGGTTCTTGGCCGAATGATACATATTCTGAACATCGACAAATACACCGATACGGTGATGTTTTCTTTGGGGAGAGGTTATTTTGTGAGACATGGACTTATTCTATTAGAGGTCAAGCTTCTTGACCAAAGAGGCGTGTCTTTTTGGTGCCTCTCTCTTGAGGTAATCCAAAAGTCTCTTTCTCTTGGCCACCATCTTTAGAAGACCCAACCTTGAACTGTTGTCTTTTTGATGCTTTTTGAGATGTTTAGTGAGCCTAATAATCTCCTCGCTAAACAAAGCAACCTGGGCCTCAGCTGATCCAGTATCCTTTTCATGGATCCTGACCTTCTCCATCACTTTTGTTTTCTCTTTGCTATTTAACATGTCTTGATCGTATCCATCAGCCTCGGCCAATGAACCGTAATTAACTTATATCTTGTTTTACCATAAAAAATAGCCAAATGCAAATACGTTTTTATAAAGAAATGGCCCGCGGAAAGTTCCGCGGGCCGGGTCTGACGAGATGACGCGGCTTCAGTTCGGCTTGGAAGCCCGCCTCCTTTTCTCCAGGATCGTCGCTCGAACAAAGTACCCCAGGGCAACGAGGCCCCAGGATGCGAGGCCGAAGCGGAAGAAAGTCATCTCGCCATGACTGACTCCTGGAGGCGGTGAACCCCTCAAAACCCCGTCGACCATAAACATGAGACCAGCCATACCGGAGACGACCCACATGATGAAGGCAACGATCATTACCGCGGCAACGATCACCTGAGCAATCACCTTGACACAGCTTCCGAGGACCACGAACGCCGCTACTAAGAAATCCACGATCTCCTTCATTGGGCACCCCTCTCTTTTTAAGGTTACCCCGATTATATCACGATAAATTTAGTTCGTCAAATGACTCCGTTATGCGACGATTGCCTAAAGTTGTATAATTTAAATGCCATGGCAAATAATGCAAAAACGCTTAAGATCCAATACTTAGAATATATCGAAATCGAGAAGAACCGAGCGCCCAAAACCACGGAGAACTACGGCCGCTATCTTGATCGTTTTTTAAATTTCGCCAAGGTTGCCAACGTTGAGGATATTTCTGAAGAAACAATAAGACAATACCGACTCCATCTTAATCGTCTACGTGATCACGACAATCAACCGCTAAAGAGAATCACTCAGAATTACCACATCATCGCCCTGAGAAATTTTCTTAAATATCTAGCCAAGCGAAGTATAAAATGCGTGCCAGCCGAGAAGATAGAGTTGGGTAAGCAGGAAGATAGAGAAGTTACATTCCTTGAGCCAGAAGAATTAAAAAGATTCCTAGAATCGCCGGGCGATAAGAACTTGCGCGCACTGCGTGATAGGGCAGTTCTGACTATTTTATTTAGCACCGGTATGCGTGTTTCTGAACTATGCTCTCTAGATAGAAATAAAATAGATGTAAATCGAGGCGAGCTATCGATAGTAGGGAAGGGGAGCAAGATAAGAGTCGTATTCCTATCTGACGACGCCAAAGAGAACATAAAGGAATTTATCGCCAAACGCTCCGACGTGGACGAAGCTCTTTTTATAAGGATCCCTAAAAATGGCAAATTCGGGAAAGAAGACGACCTCCGACTCACTCCTAGGAGTATCCAGAGAATCGTAAAGAAGTATGCAATTAAGTCCGGCATCATGGGCAAGAACATAAGCCCACACACATTGCGCCATAGTTACGCTACTGACCTTTTACGTAATGGCGCCGATATCCGCTCCGTCCAAGCTATGCTCGGCCACTCATCAGTAACCACAACCCAGATATATACCCACGTCACCGACAAACAACTTCGCGAGGTACACCAGAGATTCCACAATAAAAAATAGTCCGGCAGCTGCCGGACTATTTTTTATTGGTGCCCGGGGTGGGACTCGGCCTCGGCTCTCGTCACGCCGTCGCGCTCCTCGGCCTGGCCACCGCCTCGCGGTCGCGCCTACTGGCGCAACATCGCTCCGGCGTTCTCGTCCCGATAAGCATAATGACCACGCGAACGTGGTCATTATGCTTATAAGTGCCCGGGGTGGGACTCGAACCCACAAGCCCTTGCGAGCAAAGGATTTTAAGTCCTTCGTGTATACCATTCCACCACCCGGGCAAATCATAAAGTTGTTGCCGGGTGATGGTCCTGGGAAACTTTTGTTTCCCGCCAAATGCTACAACACTCGCATTCGGCCCACCCGGGCAAAACCACTAAACACCAGTGATTATAACTTCATTTCGAATTATTTTCAATTCTGATATTATGATCTTGCTATGGGGTTATTCTATACGAAAAAGGGCGACAAGGGCTTCAGCCACGTCGGCAAAATCAAGATTAGCAAGCTCGACCACCATATCGAAGCTCTTGGCCAGCTGGATGAACTAAACTGTCTAATTGGCGTTTTTAAGTCGGAGCAAAAAGATAAGGCGTTAAAAACGACACTGCACCGTGTCCAAGAGAATCTTTTTATTATTCAAGCCATTGTCGCCTACAAGATGCTCAGAGAGAAAAGGATACCCCCACAACTAGAGGAGTCCACTCTTAGGTCCATAGAATCAGTGATTGATGAGATTGAATCGAAATTGAAGGTAGAAAGAAAATTCATTATACCCGGAACTAATCCAACGTCAGCCTGGCTAGACTACATACGAGCTAAATCAAGAACTACTGAAAGGGCCCTACTGAGGATTAAACTAAAAAACCCCACGGCCAATGCCTACATGAATCGCTTATCAAGCCTATTCTTCGCTCTAGCCAGACAAGTGGGCCAGAAGGGTAGAGAGTCTTCCCCTAGATACAAGTAATCATAAGAGCCCACCTATGGTGGGCTCTTATGATTATGAGGCGCGGGCGGGAATTGCACCCGCGTATAGCGGTTTTGCAGACCGCTGCCTTACTACTTGGCTACCGCGCCATTACAAAGTCCTCTTCACGCTCTCTTCTTCGTATATCTCTATTATATCGCCCTGCCTTATCTCTGGCATATCTTTACCGCCGAAGTCCAGCCTTAATCCAGCTTCGAGACCGTCGGACACTTCAGTTACATCTCCCTTGTTGTGTTGGAGTTGACCGATTTTGGCACTCCCCAATACACCCTCTCCTCTTAATATATCGCATCCGACACCCCTAAGGGCTTTACCAGATATGACCTTGCCACCAAGGATTATAGACTTAGTATCTGTTTTAAATATAGCGATAACTTTGAGCTTGCCAATAATGTTTTTCTTAACCTCAGCTCCAAGCAAGTTGGCCATTTCGCCCCTGATATATTCGACTAACTCATAAATAATGTCGAATGTAGCTAGCTTGATGCCATCCCTCTCTGCCAATTTCTCAGCCGATTTGTCTACTCCAACTCTGAATCCAATAACTTGAGCCTTGCTAGCAATGGCCGTCTTGATATCAGCTTCCCCAATACTTCCTATGCCATAACTAATCACGTTGTATCCTACTTCATCCGATTTGATCTGACCGACAACGTTATCCAGGGCCTCCATAGAGCTAGAGACATCTGTCTTGAAGACCATATTGAGTACTTTTTTATCTCCGTGATCTTCTCTTGTGCTCGTAATGAATAGAAGCAGCTGCTTAATGTCAACATTTGCAGCTTGCAGATCTTCAGCCTCATTCTTGTTCTTGGCAACCTCGAAACCTTTTCCTATCTGAGGGGCAGATGCCCAGCCCATAATTACTACCGGCTGTGATGGTCGAGCTTCTACGATCGAGTTTCCTTTAAAATCTTCCATCGATTTTATCTTTCCAATCACCGTGCCCACTACAATAAAGTCTCCAATCTTAAGAACGCCCTTATTTACCAGGGCCGTTGCTACGTTTCCTCTTTGTTTGTCTAGGTGCGATTCAATTATGACGCCACCAGTAGGGGAGCCTAGATCTTCGCCAAGCTCCTCGACTTCAGCGACTAGTAAAATCATATCCAGGAGGTCATCCAAGTTCTTCCCGTCTTTAGCAGAAACTTCTACCATAGGCACCTTGCCGCCCCAATCTTCGGCCAGTACATCTTCAGAAGCCAAGTCCTGCTTGACCCTCTGAGGATTAGCCGCATCCTTATCCATTTTATTTATAGCTACTATATACGGAATCCCTGCTTCTTTTATAATATTGATAGCTTCTTTGGTCTGCGGCTTAACACTTTCATCTGCCGCAACGACTAAGACTGCGATATCCGCAACTTTGACGCCTCTAGTTCTTATAGCGGCGAAGGCCTCATGCCCGGGAGTATCTAAGAAAGTGATTGTCTTACCGTGGACCTCGGCCTGATAAGCACCTATATGCTGAGTGATCCCGCCGGACTCACCGTCCACAACGTTGGTATGCCTAATCGCATCAAGAAGCTTAGTCTTGCCATGATCTACATGACCCAAGACAACCACCACCGGTGGCCTTGAATTAATATTAGGTTTTATCTCGTTATTTGACATATTGACCGATTTCAAGTCTATCATGATGACCCCATTCGGTCAAAATAATAGCTATCGCACTCGCGATAGCTATTATTTAGCCGCTAATCTCTAAAACACTCGCAAGGCTTATCCCGTAGCAATACTTTCTGCCTATCCAGGTCATCTATGAGATATTCTTGACCTGGCTTCCCTTTGGAATATTTTTTGTTCAGCGGAGATCTATGACTATATTTTCTGTTAATCATTTCCTCTACCAAGGACTCATGCCTGATGTATAGGGCCTTCAATTTGCCAACCCAACGCTTAGTCTCTGGATGCTGAGAATACCCACCCTTACCGTCGTGTATAGTTAAAATATTCCACAAACCGTGTAATTCGCGATGTTCCGCAAGAAGATGCTTTCTGCATAGATGTTTTGGATGTATGTCCCAAATGCGCATAAATTTGGCGGAGAGAGTGGGATTCGGCCTCGACTAAACTTTTGTCGTCACAAAAGTTTGCCTGACCACCGCCTCCTGATTTTATTTACTAATGAAATCAGTCCGGCGTTCGAATCTCACATCAACTCAAGAATAGATGCCACCGGATGTGCCATTAGGGCACATCCGGTGGCATATGCGGAGAGAGTGGGATTCGAACCCACGAGACCCTTGCGAGTCTGGCGGTTTAGTAAACCGCTGCTTTTAGCCACTCAGCCATCTCTCCAAAGGGAAGATGAGAAGATCCTTCTTCGCATTTCGGTTGCGCCAACATCGTTCCGGCGTTCGAATCCTCCCGAACCCACAGATAGCTTGTGCCAGCCCGCCCCGATGGCAGACTAGTACAATATGCGGAGACGGGAGGATTCGAACCTCCGGACCGGTTTGACCCGATCACCTCTTTAGCAAAGAGGCACATTAGACCACTCTGACACGTCTCCAATTCAGCAAATATTATCACAGAAGCTAGCCCCGAGCAATCGCGAGTCCGAAAACTTCTCTGGCCCCATTTTCCTTCAAAACTTTGGCGCATTCATTCATCGTCGCACCCGACGTGACCACATCATCCACTAGGATTACCCTAGCACCCTTCGCGTATTTAAGATCTTTCGCCTCGAAGATATTCAGTACATTCTCTAGGCGGACACTCCTATCTTTTACACTAGCCTGTAAGACAGAACCTTCCCGTCTCCTTATTGTATCGACCTCCATCGGCATTAAAAAATTATCGGCGATGCTCTTGGCTAGAAGTTCTGCCTGATTGAAACCTCGCCAATTGAACCTCCTCCTACTTAATGGTACCGGCATGACTATAGTGCTCTGATCGAACAAGTTAATCTTTCTTTCCTTGCCAAGCAACCCTAGATACTTAATCAATAGTACCGATAGGGGACCGCTGAGCTCTTTTATGAAGCTATACTTAAAGTACTTCACAGACCTCTGAATCAACTTATCTTTATATTCTGTGGCCACAAAAAGTCTATCTATGTAAACGCTATCTCGACACAACCAGCAAGCCTCTCCGTCAATGACCGCTAGCTTGCAGCCGATACATTTAAAACTCCTATTTATTTTTATATCCGACATGCACGAGTCACACAGATAGACATCTTTTATCTTTCGACAACCTAGGCATCGAATAGGAAAAACTAAATCCATCAACCAGCCACTAATTCTGCTGCAATAGTGCATATTTTCTTTTTTGTCTTATTTCTATTGTGATATACTTATTATTGTAGTTGATACTACAAATAAACTAAAGGAATGTTTGGACTATTCAAATCTGAAAGCAAGCTCGGGATCGATATAGGCACCGCCTCGATAAAGATTGTCGAAATGGCTAAGAAAGATAATCGTTTTGCCTTAAGCAACTACGGACTTTTCGAATTGAATGAGTCGACAACCTCTGGTGGAGTATCCGGGCAGAACATACTAAAACTTCCAGACGAGGAAATTGTCTGGGGCATAAAAGAGGTTATCAAGAAGGCCAATATATCTTCTAAGGATGTAATAGCCTCTATCCCATCCTTCTCGACGTTCTCGACCGTAATACAGATGCCCTATCTGTCCGAGAACGATCTGATAAAAGCCATACCCTTCGAAGCTAAGAAATATATACCCATTCCAATAGAAGAGGTGAGTATGGATTGGTCAATAATTGAAGTCAAAAAAAATCCCAATAACCCAACTAGGCCAACCGTAGAAGTCTTCCTAGCTGCTGTCCCCAAAGATGAGACGGCTCGATATCAAAGAATTATGCAGAATGCCGGCCTGAACTTAAAAGCGATAGAGCTAGAAAACTCTGCCCTAATTAGGGGCTTACTGGGAAATGATCTCGCCCCGACGGCTATTATTAACATAGGCGGACGAAGCACTTCTATACTAATAGTGAGCAAAGGATACGAGAGAATGGGCCACAACTACGAAGTGGGCGGATTCGAGATCACTAAATCAATAGCCAAGTCTCTGGGCATAGGCGTAGAGAAAGCAGAAGAACTTAAAAAGAAGCTTGGGCTCAACCAAGATGACGAGAACATAGTTCGCCAAGCCATGTTCTCGCTTATAGACATGATGGCCTTTGAGACAAGGAAGACCATAAACATATACGAAGAAAGCCAAAATCAAAAAATACTCAGAGTAATACTGGTAGGCGGATTAGTTAATATGCCCCACTTTGCAAACTATTTCAAAGAGAAGCTTGGGAGGGACGCCCTTATTGGCAATCCCATGGCTAGAGTGGTGTATCCTCAGGGCCTAACAAAAGTTATACCAGAGATATCGAGCACATTTGCAGTGGCTACTGGGCTGGCGATGCGAGACCTTTAACCAAATAAATAATCAAAAAAACTTGGAAGAACAAAGACAGCAACCACAATCGATACAGAGAAGCGATCGCAACGATACCCTTATGGGGATTTTATGCTACCTATCATTTCTAGTTTTCATTCCTTTTGTTACGGCCAAGGATAACGAGTTCATCAAATTTCATGCCAAGCAGGGTCTGGGCGTGTTCTCATTAGAAGTTATTGGCTGGATATTGGGATTTATGCCAGGAGTTCATGCCTTCTCATTAATAATATCTGTAGTAACGCTAATACTTTCAATAATAGGGATAGTCAATGTACTAAACAACAGGACGACCCCTCTGCCAATTGCCAATCAAATCAGCGACTTACTCAACTTATGATCCGGTTTGTTGATAACAATAAAGGCGTTTCAGGATATAATTAAGTAATAAACACTATGTCAGATCAAGGTGGCTTACAACTTCTCCCAGAAACAAGGAGAAAAATAACCGTTACCGTCCCTGGCGAGAATAGGCTTCTTTATCTAGGCGTTGTCTTTTTGATTTTATCGGCAACGGCTGTCTTTGGTATAAAATTTTATACGAGCCAGGAGCTTGAGAGTTACAACTCACTAAGAGCCGATGTAGAAAAAAAGAATTTAGAAATAAATACTCAAGCTAAGGGCGAAGACGGGGCAGACCTGATCGAGAAGATAAGGGTGACGGGAAAACAGCTAGACATTGCGTCGTCTCTTCTAAATTCACACATACTATGGTCAAAAGGGCTAGAAAGGCTAGAAGGCCTACTGTTGCCCACCGTGCAGGTTGATTCATTATCGATGTCAGCCGCAGATGGTACGATAAAATTCATGGCCCTCGCTCCAAGCTACACGGCGATAGCAAAGCAAATAGCATCTTTTGTTAGTAATCCAAAATATATTAAAGACGTTACTATAGGCGAGATAACTACTCAGACGACTGGTAAACTTCAGTTCAGCATGAATATCGAGATCGAAAGGTCAACATTCCTAAGACCAGATACAACTCCGAATCCAACGCCAGCCAAATAATGACACCCACGACTAAAAATTATATCGGCGCAACTCTAATCTCAATAAGCTTATTCGGCTTAATAGCTTTTGCCTGGCCAGAATATTCGAGCATCCCCACCATAAAAACCGGGATAATTGAGATGGAGAAGAATAAGGCCATGGCTACGACTGCGCTAGAAAGTATCAAAAAGATAAAAGAGGAATACGAGTCACGAGGACCGATAGTGACTAAAGTAACCAAACTTATACCGCAGAAAAAGAATACCGAAGAAATAATATCCACGATCGAAGCTATTATATCGGTTACCGGAGTTAGGTTGTCCAGGCTAGCCGTAGGGGACGCCAAATCTCAGTCTGGCTTACCATATAATTTGTCCCCGATAGAATTGACCATAAACGGAGCATACCCATCTATTGGCGTATTCTTAAAGACGATCGAGAGCAATATCCGCCTCCTAGATGTTACTTCCGTTCAAATGGGCAAAGATCAACAAAATCCAGGGCAGCTCAGCTTTAAAATTAGTATCAGTGGTTATTATCTAAAAAACGATGCCCCGACAATCAACAAATAAATTAATACTTCTGGCGATTATATTCCTTGGGATTGCCTTGGGCTATATGTACACCATATATTACACCGAGGCCGCGACCCTAGTTCCAGTGTCTGCGACATCCAAGGTTAGCGTATCCGGGCTTACCGAGCTCATCTCTAAGATCAGATGGGACATTACAGATGGCTCAGACTTCAAATCTTTGAAACAGTTTGGCGAATCTCCGGTTAATCCAGGCGTAACCGGCAATAGAGATATTTTTGCTCCCATTTAACGTCGCAGGGGTACACTGGTTATCGGGGAATCCCGTGCGTTAAGCCCGAGGATTTCATTTTTATCATGCCGAACAAGAGTCCACAAACACTAATAAGGGGACTACTAGAAAAAGGGGTCATTCTCCAAAAAGACGCCGATACTTTTGCCGTGCTTGCCGAGAAGCAAAATCGCGACTTTGCCCAAATACTTATAGATAAGAACGTACTCTCAGACATAGATCTTCTTAATTTAAAATCCGAGCTATATCGTCTCCCAATTGTAGAATTAGATAAAATAGATTTAGACAAAACAGCTTTAAAAGAAATTCCAGAAGAGACAGTTGTATTCTATAAAATTGTTCCCTTCGCTAGAGATAATGGAGTGCTTAAAGTAGGAATAATAAACCCGGACGACATTGGCGCTCTTGAAGCTCTTAAATTTATCGCCGGGAACAAAGACCTAACCATAGAGCAATACCTAATAAGCTATCGAGACTTTAGTTCGATACTGAGAAATTACAGAACGTTGACCGGAGAAGTGGGAGAAGCTCTTGAATCTTTGTCTGGTGAGCTAGAGAAAGAGGGGAGCGAAGAGGTCCAAGAAGCCATGCCGAAATCGATCGACGAAATCACGGCCGAAGCTCCGGTAACAAAAATCGTAGCCGTTATAGTTAAGCACGCCGTAGATTCCAGAGCTTCTGACATTCACATCGAGCCATTCGATGATCGAGTTAGGATACGCTTCAGGGTTGATGGCGTTCTGAATACGTCTTTAACACTACCAAAAAATTTACACTCGGCAGTTTTAACTCGTATTAAGATTCTCTCTGATCTGAAAATTGACGAGACTCGACTAGCTCAAGACGGACGCTTCGCGACAAAACTAAACGATAGGAAGATCGATTTTCGCGTTTCCACCTTCCCAACCAAAAACGGCGAAAAAGTTGTTATGCGTATACTTGATCCCTTAACTGGCAAAGTCGATCTTCCCGATTTAGGACTAGAGGGCAGGCCGCTTGAAGTCCTAGAAAGGGCACTCAAGAAACCTTTTGGAAGCATTCTCATCACCGGACCAACCGGATCCGGAAAGTCTACGACTTTGGCTGGTATGCTAAAACGCATAAACACCGAGGATATCAATATAGTAACTCTCGAAGATCCAATTGAATATTTTGTAGATGGCGTAAATCAATCACAGATCCACGAAGAAATAGGATATACGTTTGCTTCTGGATTGAGGCATATTCTTAGACAAGATCCCGACGTAATCATGGTAGGAGAAATCCGAGATAAAGAAACAGCTGGGCTAGCGACTCAAGCTGCCCTAACCGGCCACATTGTTTTATCTACCCTCCACACCAATGACGCTATCGGTGTGATTCCTAGGTTAATAGACATGGGCGTAGAGAAATATCTAATACCTCCTACAATAAATGTCGCCGCGGCCCAAAGGCTACTCAGAAGGCTATGTCCCGAGTGTAAAATAGAAGCAAGGGCCAACACAGGAGAAGAGAAAATTATAAATGAAGCTATAAAATCCATGCCCAAGGATTATGCAGATAGCCTTTACTCTAAAGAGGGCTATTCAATCCGTAAACCAAATATCGGTTTCGCCTGCAAGACGTGCAATGGTAAGGCCTTTAAGGGCCGAATAGGCATATTCGAAATGATGGAGATGACGCCAGAGCTTGAGAAAATAATACTTGGCACCATATCCGAGACTGTAATTGCTCAAGAGGCTAGACGCCAAGGCATGATCACAATGTTTCAAGATGGAATTCTAAAAGTTCTTCGGGGATTGGTCTCGATGGAAGACCTCTTAGAAGAAGCCCAGGCTGAAGACAGCTCTTAATAGTGTATAATAAAAAGTATGGACCAGAAGCAATACTTGGAAGAACTACTAAAAACTACTGCTCAGAATGGAGCATCAGATTTACACATATCTCCGGGCCATTATCCAGTGATCAGGATCGATGGTCGACTAGTACAGTTGTCTAATTACAAAATATTAGACAAGGAGACGGCGAGTGATCTAGTGCTAGCCCTGCTAGGAGATAGGGCCGCCAGGTTTATATCCGAGAAAGAGCTAGACTTCTCTTTCTCTTTGGGGGACTCTCGTTTCAGAGCTAACGCCTATCAAGTTCAAGGCGGCTATGCTGCGGCCATGAGGTTAGTCCCAAATGAATTAAAGACCATTGAAGACCTAGGGCTACCTCAGATAGTAAAACTTTTCAGCAAGCTCTCTCAGGGCTTCGTCCTTGTAGTCGGACCGACTGGCCATGGCAAATCAACGACCTTAGCCGCCATCATAGAATTGATAAATAAAGAGCGTGCGGAGAAAATAGTAACCATCGAAGATCCCATCGAATATATTTTCTCTCCGGATAAAAGCGTCATAGACCAGAGAGAGCTTTATGGGGATACCTTCTCATTCCACAGAGCCCTAAGATCCACGTTTCGAGAGAACGTAAATGTAATCATGGTAGGGGAGATGCGCGACTACGAAACCATGAGTGCCGCCGTGACTGCCGCCGAAACCGGCCATCTCGTGTTGGCATCCTTACATACTAATAGCGCTGGCCAGACAGTCGAAAGAATAATAGACAGCTTCCCAGTCGATCAGCAGCCACAAATCAGAAATCAAATCGCTAACACTTTGTCTGGGGTTATATCACAAAGACTCATTCCCGGAGTTAAGGGTGGGCTAGTCCCGGCAGTTGAAGTTATGATAGCTACGCCAGCAGTTCGCACGCTCATAAGAGATAATCGTCCCAAGCAATTGGACTTAGTCATAGAAACTAGCCAAGACGTTGGCATGATCTCGCTAGACAGGTCGCTTGCCGATCTAGTTCGTCGTAAATTAATCAGCATTGAAAGAGCGGAGTTTTATTCACTTAATCCTTCGGGCTTTAGAAGCCTGCTATAAATATGGACTTTAAATACAAAGCAAAAACTCAGCCAGGGGAGTTGCTCGACGGCATCATCGATACCCCCACAGAAGAAGAGGCAGTAAAGATCCTTCAGACCAAGGGCTACATTGTTGTATCTATAGCCCCAGCTAAGAAAAGTTTTCTCGATATAGACATAAATCAATACCTGTCCAGAGTAAAGAATAAGGACATCGTCATATTCACTAGGCAACTGGCCACGTTAATGGACGCAGACATGCCACTCTCCGAGGGCCTAAGAACCTTAGCTCGTCAAACAGACAAGCCAGCTTTAGCAAAAATACTTACCGAAGTCTCTTCCTCCGTGGAGGCAGGATCGTCTCTATCTGCAGCCATGGCTCAGCATCCAGACTTATTCTCATCATTTTATATTCAGCTAGTTAGGTCCGGAGAAATGACGGGGAAGATGCACGATACATTGCTCTATCTAGCCGACTACATGGAAAGGTCTCAGGCCATAAATTCAAAAATTAAAGGGGCGATGGCCTACCCAGCCTTCATATTATTCGCCATGCTCGTAGTTACCGGCGTTATCACCATATATGTCTTTCCTCAGTTGCTGTCTATTTTCAAAGAGACGAATGCAGCCGATCTCCCAATTACGACAAGGTTCTTAATCTGGTTTACTGACTTCCTGAATGCATACATTTTCCAGGTAATTATAGCTCTTATTCTTCTAGGAATATCCGCCTGGAAGTTTATCGGGACGCCTCGTGGTAGAACCATGCTCGATAAAATCAAAATCGACTTTCCAGGCCTTGGGACAATCGCTAGGAAAATATATCTAGCCAGGATAGCCGAGAGCTTGGCGACCCTAATTAAATCGGGGATTCCCATTTTAGATGCCCTAAAAATAGCGGCCGATCTAGTCGGCAACGAGAATTACAGAAGAATTATTTTACAAGCCGAGGAGAGTGTACGTGGCGGCGGTTCCATATCTGAGGTCTTAGATGATTATGAAGAAATCCCTCCACTCATGTCCTCCATGGTTGCGATAGGGGAGAAGACGGGCAAGATAGATTTCATGCTTGATCATGTAGCGAAATTCTATAAAAACGAGTCCTACGAAACTATCCAAAACATCTCTGCCCTTATCGAGCCAATATTGGTTCTTGTTTTAGGCGCCGGCGTAGCAGTACTAGTCTCAAGTGTTTTACTTCCAATATATGGCATGGTAGGCAGTTAGCTGTTGACAACCTAGTTGTAGTTAACTCTTGATGTATATATAATACGAGCATAGGAAACTAACCCCCAATTTCACATCTTAGCCCCTGAACATCTGGGCCTAAGCGTAGAAGTTGAGAAATAAAAAGGTGTCATTTGTAAAAAAACTATTAAAGAAAAGAGATCTCTCCAAAGGTTTCACACTAGTCGAGCTGCTAGTCGTTATCGCCATCATTGGAGTTCTGTCCACAATGCTTCTCCTCCAACTTGGAACAGCCAGAGCTAAGGCTAGAGATGCCAAAAGGGTTACAGACGTAAACCAAATAAGAACAGCTGTCGAGATGTTCTTCGACGATAATGGCGGCAGATATCCCTCTACGATCGACTCGGGCACAGATAAAGACATCCTGGTCAAATACATGACGTCTAATACGTTGCCAACTGATCCAATCTCTGGTGGTCCTTATGGATATTCAAGCTATGGCAGAGTGGCGACACCGATTAAAGCCTACAAATTCCATCTGTATGCTGAGTTAGAAAGAAAAAATACGGCCGCTTTTGCAGCTGACGCCGACATAAATTCTTCCGATACTGCGGCTGACAAATGGCCTACGGCTGGTGTTCAAGGATTCGTGCTTGATGCCGGAACTCCAGCAGTCTCAGAGCTTTGCGCTGCAGCATATGCTCCTCCAGATCTAACCACAGGAGCGTTAGACGCTACAGCCAGAGATTGCGTTTACGACGTAGGTACGACTAACTAGCTTTTACAAATAAAAGACTCCCGCTAAGCGGGAGTCTTTTATTTTATTTGCCGATACAAGAATATGCTCGAGGCGTATTTTTATGATATCCTTTAAATATGGTTTCTAGTTATATAATTTTCGGCGTTCTAGGTTTATGCATTGGTAGTTTCCTGAATGTCTTGCTATATAGATTGGACAGAAGAGGGGGCATAGTAACCGGAAGATCGGAATGCACCCACTGCCACAAGACATTGGCTTGGTATGACCTAGTACCAATTGTAAGTTTCGTCGCGCTTAGAGGCAGGTGTCGCTACTGTAGAGGGAAGATCTCTTTGATCTACCCAGCAGTTGAGCTAGCGACAGCACTGACTTTCATAGCTATGCTCCTCAATCTCGGGTCGCAAGGATATATATTCCTGCTAGCTCACGTCACAATCGGTGCGACCTTGGTATCTTTAATCTTCTTCGACTACCTATACTACATATTGCCCGACAAGGTATTAATCGCTCTCTTGATCATGTCCCTATTCATAAATATTTATTTTAGAATGGATACTTTCTGGTATTCATTGGCATGCGGCTTATCCATTGCCTCATTCTTTGGTATACTGTATTTAGTCTCACATGGGACCTGGATTGGCTTCGGAGATGTAAAATTAGTTTTCATAGTTAGCTTCTTGCTTGGCTATCCCCAGGGCCTGTTAGCAATAATACTAGCCGTATGGTTGGCGTCGATAGTCGGTATCGGTCTAATAATTAGCAGAAGAGCCAGCCTAAAAACTGCTCTGCCTCTTGGATCATTTATCTCTATAATCACTTTAATTTTAATAACATACCAACATGGTTTTACAAAAATCATCGAACGATATTATTTCTAGGGAAACGACTATCGCCCAGGTTGCACTGGTCATAGTCATAATCTTGGTCGTGGCTATCATAGGCTGGGCATCTAATACAACCAAAGATGCTGCACTAGCCACAGTCTATGTACAAATAGGCATCGGCGGACAAGAGAGAGCATTTGAGGGCGGGATCACCGAAGGCATGACCGTACTAGGAGCTATAGACGTAGCAACGACGACTGGAAAAATAGATTTTGAGTATGATCTTTCTAAAAACAATCAGGCTAGTATATTAAATATTGGCGGATATCGAGACAGTTTTGAAATTTATCTGAACTCTAAAAAGCTTACATCGGGAGAAGTAGATAAGACTCAAGTTAGAGCCGGCGACAGAATAGAAATAAAAATATAGCTATGCGCTTGAAGTTAGCCTCTAAAAACAATCAGGGCGGATTTGCCCTGATAGATATTCTTGTCGCCATAACTATCATTGCGGCTATGAGTGGCCTTCTTCTCTCTAACTTCTCAAAAACAAGATTAAACCTAAACGAGTCGGCCGGCATACTGGTGGCGGCCATACGAGCGGCCGAAGTCAAGACGACGTCTAGCACCACATACGAGGACGCTCACAGATGCGGCTTCGGACTTCGCGTTTACGACACAAAGTCTGTAGCGCTCTACGCTGGGCCGACTACCAACAATCCAAGCGATTGTGGAGATAAGAAATTCGATGCCGACCTGGGCTACAAGATCATAGAAAATATTAAGCTCATCGACCTTAGAGTAGAAATAAAGAGAGAGGTCCCTCCAGCTGAAGACCTAGACGTATTCTTCACTCCGCCCGAACCAAAGACATGCATAAATGGCATAGACGAACTCTTAGGTACGTGCCCGGCAAATAGATCTGGGAGATTAGTTATTGGAAAGATCGACGAAGACTGCACTTCGTCACTATGTAAAACTATATGCGTATACGGAACTGGAAGGATAGAAACATATGACGACTCCATATCATGTCCATAAAATATAAGCGAAGTCAGGGTGGTTTTACGATAATAGAGAGCCTAGTCGCACTCGCCGTTTTAGGCGTAGCACTTGGCCCCATGTTAGCCATGGCTAGCATGGCCTCCAATGTCTCCGCAGCGGTAAAGAACAACCTTACTGGAGCAATGTTAGCCCAAGAAGGAGTAGAAGTTGTTAGAGCCTTAAGAGATGCCAACTGGCTAAACAGTGTCGAATTTGATCAAGGCCTGGTTGGCACATGGATACTTCAGTCAGATACAAATCTAGCAAATAAGAGTCCTGAACCAATAAATATCGACGAAGATAATCAATATCTTAGGTTCAATGCCGAGACTGGTCTATACAATTACGATTCTGGCACGGATACTATATTTAGAAGGAAAATAACCATAACCAAGAATCCTACCAATGAAGACGAGATGATCGTCGTTTGCGAAGTAACCTACAAGAACAGATCCTCCGATAAAGTAATTCGGATAGAAGATCATCTTTACGACTGGAAATAATGCGAGACTTAAAGCTAAAAAAGGATAAGCAAGCCGGCTTCACTATCATTGAAGTCATTATTTCTATATTTATATTCTCCGTTTTAGTTGTAGCCATTGGTGGGATATTCGCTCAAGCCCTTAAGTTAGAGAGAAAAACATTCGCAGCTCAAAAGATACAAGAAAATGCGCTGAGGGTCTTTGAGATCATGGCTCGAGAAATAAGAATAAGCCAAGTGGCCCCTCTCGATAATGGTTGCTATACCTCAATAACCATGAATAGTCCATTCGCCGCGCCAGAGTGGGATCCTGTTACGTTCTCTTTGAGCTCTGGAGGAGGGATAACCCGACAGGAAGGATTAGCCGCTTCAGCGGAGTTAGTAACCTCTACAGACGTTGTATTTAATACGCTGAATTTCTGCATCAGGGGATCGAGGCCAGACGACCTGGAGCCAGCAAGAGTTACGATTACTGCCAACATCCAAGCCAAAATTGATAATGTATATTCAGTCGACGTCCAGACCACAATAACTTCACGTGACGTAAGAGATGACTTCCAGAACTAATAAAAAATCACAGCAAGGATCAATTATCGTTTTCTCGATAATAATAATGACGATCCTACTTACGATAACCTTGACGCTGGTTCAAATTGTCATACCAAAAATAAAAACAATCAACGAAGCTGTTAATTCAGTTTATGCAGTTTTTGCCGCCGACACGGCGATGGAATGGTGCCTTTACACCAACAGGGCTAAGCTTTGGATAGCGCCACCCGAGTTGACCAATACGGCCGAATACGAAATATATGGTAGCATCAGCGGCCAGCCAGAGATCGACATAACCAATAACGCATTCTGTGAAGGCGATAAACTTAACTTCAGGACACTAGGGACGTATGGCGGAGTTACACGATCATTTGAGGTTACCCAAATTGAATAGCTTCAAACCTACGCATAGCACTTAAAAGGGCCTTTTTAAAGGCCCTTTTAAGTGCTATAAAGATATATAGATGCTAGAGGTTAAACAAGCTAAAGAGAGGGCAGAGAAGCTTAGAAGATCGTTAAACAGACACGACTATCTTTATCATGTCCTGGACGAGCCAGAGATATCTGATCAGGCCTACGATACCCTTAGAAGCGAGTTGGCCGAAATAGAAAAACAATACCCAGAACTCGTGACTCCGGATTCGCCAACACAAAGGATCGGAGGCAAACCGCTAGATCATTTCGATAAATTTAAACACCCAGAGTTAATGCCATCGCTAAATGACTGTTTTGATCCTAGCGATGTAACAGATTGGAATAATCGTTTAGAGAAAATCTCTCCCGGCTCTACTAAGCATGGCTATTTTTGCGAACTAAAGATAGACGGGTTAGCCATAGAGCTTATATACGAGAAAGGCGTCCTCAGCGTTGGGTCAACCAGAGGCGATGGCAATATCGGAGAAGACGTAACCCAGAATCTTAAAACTATAAAAGCTATACCCCTTAGTATCATCCCCGAAGAAGATGTCATAAAGAACTTAGCTCGAGAAAAACTTTTAGGGATAAAAGATGCCGTTATCTCTGGGATCAGAGACAGGGTGGTAGTCAGGGGAGAGGTATTCTTAGGAAAAGATCAATTTAATAAAGTCAACCAGGAGCAAGCCAAAAATGATGGTAAGCTATATGCTAATCCTAGGAATTTAGCTGCTGGATCAATCAGGCAGCTAGATCCCAGCGTGACCGGATCGCGATCACTAGATTCTTTCGCTTATGCCCTAAAAACAAATCTTGGCCAAACGACCCATGAAGAGGAGCATCAGATTCTAAGCGCCTTAGGCTTCAAGACTAATCCCCACAATAAGCCTTGCAAAACGATAGGAGAGGTCTATAAGTTTAGGGACTACTGGGCGACCGCCAGAGATAAGTTAGAATATGAGATAGACGGCACCGTCGTAGTCTTAAACAATAATCTAGAGTTTGATAAAATCGGCCACGTTGGCCGCGCGCCTCGTGCGGCCATCGCCTATAAATTCGCTCCGGCGGAGGCTCAAACCATGATCGAAGATATAGTCATACAAGTTGGCCGCACCGGCACTCTGACGCCAGTAGCCATATTGAGGCCAGTCAAAATAGGCGGGGTTACGGTCTCGAGAGCCACTCTCCACAACCTAGACGAGATCGAAAGATTGGGCGTCAAAGTAGGCGATACGGTTTTAGTTGGACGCGCCGGCGACGTTATACCAGATATCAGAGAAGTATTTAAGGATTTACGCACGGGTAGGGAGAAAAAATTCTGCATGCCAAAAAGTTGTCCCGTCTGCGGAGAAGTCATAAATAAAATCGAAGAGCAGGTCGCCTACAAATGCGTCAATAAAAATTGTCCGGCCATTAGAAGAGAGGGGATATACCACTTCATATCCAGAAAAGCTTTTAACATGGATGGCATAGGGCCTAAGGTCATTGATCAGCTCATAGCTGCTGCCCTAATAAGAGACTCGGCCGACCTATTCCATTTAAAAGAAGGCGATTTTCTTAATCTCGATAGATTCGCCGAGAAATCAGCCCGGAATGCATACGAATCTATCCAATCCAGAAAAAAGATCTCTTTGTCTAAATTTATATATTCTCTAGGCATAGAGCATGTTGGCGAAGAAACGGCTTTCGTATTGGCTAAGAAATTCAAAACCCTAGACAAAATTGCAACGGCCAGCCTAGAAGAGCTACGAGACGTGAGCGATGTTGGTCCAGTAGTTGCACAGAGCATACATGATTGGTTCAGTAAATCATATAATCATAAAATGCTGCAGAAATTAGAGACTGCAGACATAAAGATAGAAGAAGAACGGCCAACAATGCGTAACGAGAAAATAGCTGACAAAATATTTGTCCTTACTGGATCAATGAAAACGCTATCTCGAGAGACGGCCAGTCAAAAAATAAGAGATCTCGGTGGAGACATATCTTCCACGGTTTCAAAGGATACTGGCTACGTTGTGGCTGGCGAAAATGCTGGGTCGAAATACGATAAGGCCCAAAAACTAGGCGTAAAGATAATCTCAGAGTCGGAGTTCTTGGAAATGCTCGGCTAATTATGATAAATTTAAATTCCTGGGTGTGGCCGAGAAATAAGGCACGGGACGGCAAATCCCGGTTCGGCAGGCTGGAAGCCCTGCCCACCCAGTCCATCTCTCAATCCATGATAACCGAGAAAGACGTCGAACATATCGCCAAGCTGGCCAGGATAGAGATATCCGCGGCCGAGAGAGAACAACTCAAAGACAAACTGTCTTCTATTTTGGGTTATATCGATCAGTTAGATACCTTAGACACGTCTAACGTAATAGCCACATATCAGACTACTGGATTGGAAAATTCCTTAAGAGAGGACGCACCAAGAGAGAGCCATGACACGAGTATAAATCTAGAAGATAGACTACTTAGCCAAGCTCCGACAACCGAAAATAATTTCCTTAAAGTTAATTCGATCATCGACCGTAATAAAAAATAATGCCAGCCAAAGGTCACACAATAGAGTCGATTGTTAAAGGTATTCGCAATGGCCAATTTTCGGCTAAAGAAATATTTAACGAATATCTCGCCAAGATAAAAGTCCTCGACAAGGATTTGCACGCTTATCTAAGCATGCACGAATTTCAAGAACCTAGAGATGGTGTCTTATTCGGCGTGCCATCAGCAATAAAAGATAATATATTAATCGCCGGAACAATCTGCACTGCCGGATCAAAGATATTAGAAAAATATGTATCAGCCTACGATGCCACGATAATAAACAAGCTCAGGTCTGCCGGCTCTGTTTTCTTGGGAAAAACAAATCTTGATGAATTTGCTATGGGCTCCTCAACCGAGAACTCGGCCTACGGACCTACCAAGAACCCGCTAGATACGACACGCGTGCCCGGCGGAAGCTCTGGCGGCTCTGCGGCAGCCGTTGCCGCAGACCTAGCAGTCTTTTCGATTGGGTCAGATACCGCTGGGTCTATAAGACAACCAGCAAGTTTTTGCGGTACGGTGGGCCTTAAACCTACTTACGGCAGAGTGTCTCGTCATGGCTTAATTGCCATGACGTCATCACTAGACCAGATAGGACCATTCACTAAAAATGTGAGAGACGCCGCTCTGCTCATGAATGTCATCTCTGGCCACGACATGTTTGATTCAACAACCGTACCTAAAAAATCTGAAGACTTCCTGCTTAATATCGACAAAAGTGTGAAGGGCTTACGAGTTGGCGTGCCAGCAGAATTTTTCGGCCAAGGACTAGATAAAGAAGTTAAAGATAAGATCATGGAAAGCATAGAGAGGCTAGCGAAGCTAGGCTGTGAGATAAAAGAGGTATCCTTACCTCACTCTAAATATTCAATTGCCGCATACTATATCGTAGCTCCTTCAGAGATATCTTCAAACCTAGCCAGATTCGACGGTATAAGATATGGCCTCTCCGATAAGGAGGCGAAGACACTACTCGATACATACCTCCGGTCAAGAGAAGGCGGTTTCGGAGCTGAAGCCAAGAGAAGGATCCTATTGGGGACATTCGCTCTTTCGTCGGGCTACTATGATGCATACTATCTCAAGGCTCAAAAGATTAGGACCCTAATTAAAAAAGACTTTGATGAGGCCTTCGCTAAAGTAGACGTGATAGTCGGCCCCGTAGCACCAAGTACCGCATTCAAATTAAACGAAAAATCTTCAGACCCATTATCTATGTACCTGTCAGATATATACACCGT
The DNA here is from genome assembly GCA_003514055.1 of Candidatus Yanofskybacteria bacterium. NCBI lineage: Bacteria > Candidatus Yanofskyibacteriota > Candidatus Yanofskyibacteriota bacterium. Next base: position 23,439 of record DOSG01000009.1, read on the forward strand.
GCCAGTTAATCTAGCTGGCCTTCCGGGGATATCAATCCCGTGCGGTAACGGAGAGATGAGTAATATGCCAGTAGGCCTTCACATGATAAGCAAGCCCTTCGACGAAGAGACCCTGCTTCGATTGGCCTATCAATTCGAACAATCAATAGAAAAATAATGGAATCTCCAAATTTATTAAACAACCTGCATGACTCGCTATTTAGCTTTTCCGATTTAAAAATTGGAGACTATCAGCTAGGTCAAATCTCTGATCAGTTCACAGCCTTCATGGGCTCAGGTATCGTGTGGGATATAAAGACAGTGTCGTTCGTAATCTCTGTTATTTTAGCCATCGTCATTATTCTTTTAAATATTAAACTTGGTAAATTCAAAGCATTAGCCGCAGGAGTTGTTACCGATATAGTGAAGCCCTCGCCAATAAGTGACGGCGGTCCAACTATCGCAAGATGGGCCGAGATACAAAGACACGTCGAATCTACGAAAGAGGCTGAATGGAAATTTGCAGTCATTGAAGCAGACAAATTATTAGATGATATTCTAAAAAAAGCAGGCTACACCGGAGACACGATGGGGGATAGATTAAAAAATGTTCAACCCGGGCAATTGCAGCCATTGAATTTAATATGGGAGGCTCACAAAATAAGAAACCGCCTCGCCCACGAGACTAATTATTTTTTACGGCATGCTGAGGCCAAAAAAGCCGTACAGTTCTATGGTCGCGCCCTTGAAGAATTAGGCGTGTTGTAGATAAGGTCATCTTGTTGAGCTAAAACTTGCCCGGCGTTCTCATTCTTACGCTATACAAAAACTCCCGACTGGGAGTTTTTGTATTATGTGGGCGCTGAAGGATTCGAACCCTCGACCTACTCGGTGTAAACGAGTCGCTCTAACCAACTGAGCTAAGCGCCCTCAGGATATCAACCGCATTGTAAAATAACACGAAAATGCTATCATATCAAGGTAAAAATTAATATTAGCGCCCTCGTAGCTCAATGGATAGAGCGGCTCCGTCCTAAGGAGAAGATATGGGTTCGATTCCTTTCGAGGGCACACACGCTACATGACTCTTCCACAAGAAATAATAAGCATCTTGAAAAATCTAGAAGATTCTGGTTTTGAGGCATACGCCGTAGGTGGTTGTGTACGAGATTTAAGCCTGGATAAAAAACCTAAAGACTGGGACATAACCACTAACGCCAAACCCGAGCAAATCCAAGAGCTATTCCCCGAGCACTTCTATGAGAACTCTTTTGGCACTGTCACCGTAAAAACTGAGGCCGAAGATCCATCCTTAAGAGAGATACAAATCACGCCCTATCGAGTGGAGGGCAAGTATACCGACAAGCGCCACCCCGAAGAAGTGGAATTCGTGACCAAACTAGAGGACGACCTCTCCCGACGCGACTTCACCGTTAATGCTATGGCCATCAATAAGGCGGGCGAGATTAAGGACGCCTTTGGAGGTAAAGAGGATTTAAAAAATAAACTTATACGAACAGTTGGCAAACCCGAAGAGAGGTTTGGTGAAGACGCCTTGCGAATACTTCGTGCCGCTCGTTTTGCTGCCGTCCTAGGATTCGATATCAATACAGCCACCAGTAGAGCCATGAAAGAAAATTCAGAATGGTTGCGAGCGATATCGAAAGAAAGAATACGAGATGAGTTTATTAAAATAATTAATTCCGAGAATGCTTACCACGGAATCTTACTTCTAGAGGATCTAGGACTATTAGAATATATAACTCCCGAATTAAGACAGGGGATCAACGTAGGCCAGAATCTTCATCACATTTACACTGTTTGGGAGCACAATCTTCTGGCGCTCAAATACGCAACAGAAAAAAATTATTCCCTAGAGATTAGACTGGCTTCGTTGTTCCATGATATTGGAAAGCCCCAGACTAAAAATGGGGATGGTAAATACTCCACTTTTTACGGCCACGACATCGTCGGAGCTAAAATAACAGCCAAGCTAATGGAACGGCTGAAGTTTTCAAAAGACATAACGGAAAAAGTCGTTAGGCTAGTCCGATACCATCTATTCTATTATAACGTTGGCGAAGTTACAGAATCTTCAGTTAGGCGCCTATTGGTTAACGTTGGGCCGGAAAATATTGAAGATTTGATTAAGGTTAGAGAAGCAGATAGAATAGGTTCTGGCCGACCTAAAGCTGTACCGTACAAACTAAGACATCTTAAATATTTAATCGACAAAGTCTCGAATGATCCCATCTCGGCCAAGATGCTGAAAGTTAACGGCCAGGATATAATGAAAGAGCTAGGCATTAGCCCTAGCCCAAAGATTGGCCTAATATTAAGTTGCCTACTAGCTGAAGTCTTAGATGATCCCACGAAGAACAAAAAAGAAGAATTAATCATAAGGATACACGATCTCGACAAATCGACGCCAGAGGATTTAAAGAACTCGCTAGATAAGATTCAGAAGGCGATCGAAGCCGAGGAGAAAGAAAGAATGAAGAAGTATTACGTGTAAGAAGCGCTGAAGCTTTAGCGAGGCGAGTAGTACACACGATTCGGGTTCGTGAAGGTCAGAAGTAAAACACTTTACTTCTGACGGACAAGTATCGTTTAAAACATGTGGCTATTATGTCGGGCCGGAGTATGCCGGTAGTACGCACGATTCGGGTTCGTGAAGACCGAGTTCGATTCTCGGCGGCCCGACATAATAGCCATGATTCAATATTCGACTTGTCCCGTTGAGTTCTCCGGCAACTGCTGGATCTCGGCGGCCCGACATTGTGGTTATAAGCTTAGCTTGTGTTGTGTCCGACGATTCTGGGCCCGTCGTAAAGTGGTATTATACGGCATTCGCATTGCTGGGTCGGGAGTTCGATTCTCCCCGGGTCCACCAAACATGCAAGAGAAAATATTCAAAGGATTAAACGAGCAACAGATCAGGGCCGTCAGCATCGTTGACGGCCCTGTTTTGGTTATATCTGGACCAGGCTCCGGAAAAACAAAGTGCTTAACTCATCGTGTTGCTAATCTTATAGCCAACGAAGTTAGACCAGAAAATATCCTAGCCGTTACCTTTACAAATAAAGCTGCGGGCGAGGTCAAAGAAAGAGTAGCCCATATTCTTGGCCAAAAATACTCCCACAATACTTTTGCTTTAATCACTCCGGGTATGCCCATGATCGGCACGTTCCACTCGGTTTGTCTAAGGATCCTACGTAGAGAGATAGAAAAGTTAGGCTACGGCTCTAATTTCGTAGTTTTTGATTCCGACGAACAGTCGTCGATGATAAAAAAGATTATGACTGGCCTCGAGATTGATACCAAGAAATTCCTACCGAGAGCTATCGGTTTTAAGATCTCCGATATTAAAACCGATCTAATCGATGCCGAGAAATACGTGCCCACGGATTTTTATATGAAGCTGGTAGGCCGAGTGTTTAAAGTTTATCAGTCTGAGATGCGCCGCATAAATGCCCTAGATTTCGACGACTTAATCGGCCTGACCGTAAAAATATTCACAAATCACCCGGAGACACTCGATAGATACCAAGATATCTGGAGATACATACTAGTAGATGAATACCAGGATACTAGCCACGATCAATACATGCTTATTAGACTACTCGCTCAAAAAAATAAGAATATATTCTGCATCGGTGACGACGCTCAATCCATATACCAATTTCGCAAGGCTGATATGCGAAATATTCTAAATTTTCAGAAAGATTATCCCCAAGCGAAGGTTATTATGCTTGAGCAAAATTATCGTTCGACGAAAAATATAATCGCGGCAGCTCAGGAGATTATCTCTAATAACAAAACTCAGATTCAAAAATCGCTATGGACCAAGAACGACGGGGGAGCGAAGATAATAATAAAAGAAGCCTTGAACGAGAAAAGGGAGGCCAGTTTCATCGTATCCAAAACAATGGATTTTATTCGCGAAGGATATAAGCTTAAAGACGTGGCCGTACTGTATCGCACTCACGCTCAGTCGCGAGCCATCGAAGAAGGCTTAATATCGAACGGCCTACCATACCAAATAATCGGTGGAGCTAAATTCTACGAGCGTAAGGAGATAAAAGATATTCTAGCCTACATCAAGCTCGCCACTAATCCATCTGACGTCATTAGCTTCGAAAGAGTTATAAATATACCTTTGCGCGGTATTGGACCAGTCGGAATCGAGAAAATATTAGCTCAGAACAAAGACAACGTCCTTGAGGCCGTAAAATTATCTATAGACAACGAAGTTCTGCCAAAAAAACAACTTGGTGAATTAATCAAATTCGATAAAATAATTACCGATATTAAACAATTAGTTAGAAGAGAATCGCCGTCATCTTTAATCAAGGAAATAATAGAGAAAATCGACTACGAAGGCTATCTCAAGAGTCTGACTTCGAGAGCGGCCTACGAAAACGTTGAAGACAGGATAGAGAACCTAAAAGAATTACTAACCGTAGCAAAAAGATACGATAAAGTTGACGACAAAGAAAAGGCGATCGAACAGTTTTTAGAAGAAATCGCCCTCCTTCAAGACGCCGACAAGGTCGGCTTAGCCGAGAACAGAGTCACGCTCATGACTATGCACGCATCCAAGGGCCTAGAATTTCCAATTGTGTTTGTGGTCGGCCTAGAAGAAGGTTTATTTCCTCAGAATAGAGCCATTACCGATCCGCAAGAGCTAGAAGAAGAGCGTCGCCTTTGCTATGTGGCCATTACCAGAGCCAAAGAAAAACTCGTCTTAACTCATACTCGTTTTAGGAATATATTTGGCTCCCTAGAAGTTAATCTACCATCACGATTTATATCCGAAATTCCAGCCCATATCGTCGACCATCACGCCGACAACAATAATTACGAGAAAGATCCCGAAGATTTTGAAGAAAAAATATATTATTAGCATGAAGATTTCTCCAAAAAAATCACTTGGTCAGAATTTTCTGCACGATCCAAAAATACTTGGCAAGATAACCGATGCGGCTGATCTAACGAAAGAAGATGTAGTTTTAGAGGTCGGGCCAGGGACTGGCAACTTAACCAAGATCTTGTCGGAGAAAGCTGGCCGAGTCATAGCCATCGAAAAAGATCATCGAACAATTGACGAGCTAAGATCCATATTCTCTAGCGCAAATGTCGAGATATTCGAAGGCGATACGCTCGAAATAAATCCTAGAGACTTAGGCTTAAAAGAAGGCGGCTACAAGATAGTTGCCAATATTCCATACTACATAACTTCAAATTTTATACGCCAAGTCCTTGAATTTTGGCCAAAGCCGAAATTAGTCGTTATCACCATACAAAAAGAGGTAGCTCAGAGAATTGTTGCCAAGCCACCCCACATGAACCTATTGGCGTTATCAGTTCAGTTCTATTCTAATCCAAAGATTGTGGACTATATTTCAGCCGGAAGTTTTTTCCCAAAACCCAATGTTGATTCAGCCATCATTAAGTTGACACCGAAAGAAGCGCCGCTAGATCCAACTGAAGCAAAAAGATATTTCAGCCTTTTAAAATCGGCCTTCGCAGAAAAACGAAAACAGTTAGCCAAGGTAGCGGGGCAGAAAGAGGGGATACCTAAGGAGGCGGTAGCTGAAATTCTAGGGCACATTGGCATTCGCCAAGACGCACGTCCCGAGATACTATCTCAAGATCAGTGGTTGGCTCTCCTAAAATGTATCGATGAGTGATACAATTTAAAGATGCCCAAGAAGCTTAAGATTTATTATATTGCCTTAGTCGTTACGCTGACATCGCTTTTATACTCAAGCTCGGCTCTAGCCCTTAGCCTTGGCACTCCATTTGGAGGCAAGATACTCACATATACTCCTTGCACTTGCGGCTTCGGAACGGCCATAGTTACCGTTGGAACACCGAGGCCTGGGATCTTTTTGTATGTGCCCTATACTAGTAAGCCGTACAGCTACTATTTCCCATCAATTGGCAGATGGATTCTTGGTCTAGCGTCACCAACTCCGATGCCTTGCATGATGGGCGTTCTCCCGTATTGCGTATCTGTCGGATCTTATTCTCCTATCACCATGTTTGGAACTAGTTTAAGATAGCTTGCCCTAAATTCTCTTATCTCAAAAATGGCCTCTTCCGAGGCCGTTTTTGAGATAAGATATGCACAGATATTTTGGCTAAAACAACGGCTTAAAGTGGTATAATTTGACTAGATGACGGCCAAGATTAAATTAATTTTTGGCGCTTTGGGCTTAGTCGCCCTGATTTCGGTTTTATCTCTATACGGCAAGTTCAGATCGGGGTCATCCTTAGATGTTGCTCCCTCCAGAAACGAGATAGATATGTCTCTAGAAACCGATACTGACCACGATGGCCTATCAAATGCCGAGGAATCTATCTGGGGTACAGATTTTCAAAATCCTGACTCAGATGGCGATGGCTTTAAAGATGGCGAAGAGGTTATCTCTGGCCATGACCCCATGAAGAAAGGTCCCGACGACTTAGTAGAGTCGGACAACATAACCAAGAATTTCCTAGCTATGACATTAGCCAGCTATGCCGATGGGTCCATAAAGACGTCTGACCCAGATTACATAGACAAACTATCCGACATGACTAACAGTATCGCCTCGGAAGTAATATTTAATAAGCCGAGGACATTTAACCTAAAAACCACTTCGGCCTCGACTCAGAATAGTCAGGCGTATATCCAGGCAATTTCTCCGAACTTCGAAAAAATCATGATTGAATTCTATGGTGAAGTGGCTGATCTCGAATCTAAATTAGCCCTAATTGAGTCTAGGGGTTTTGCTGATCAAGAAGTCAACAGATACTTTTCGAGTAAATCTAAAGTCTTCCTAGACATAACCGACTCGATAGAGAGAATAATTGTTCCGACCGACTGGAAGGATGCTCACTTGGCCATATTAAGAATGTCTTATAATCTTGCCGGAGTGAATAAGACAATAGCTGGCGGAGATAAAGATCCCATAAAAGCGATTGCCGGGTTCAATGGCTTGAAGACTTTGATCGATGGCTCATCCGACGTCATCAATCCATTCATCATTGGCGCTCAAAAGCTAAATCTAAAAGGCAGCTCGTTCCTAGAAAAATTAGTACGCAATGAAATATAAAATTTCAAAAAACATAATTATAAGCCTATCCGCAGCATTCATTCTGGCGACTCCAGCTTATGTTTCGGCGGCTAGTATGCCGGCATGCGTGACTGGCGGAGTATTGGCGCCATTTCTAGAAAAGGGGATCACGGAGCTCCAAGACTTAGGCATGAACTGGGTAAAGGCAAAACTTCCAGGTCTTTTTGGTAAATTTACTAGCACGGTAACGGGCATAACGAAAGTACCAGTATACGATAGTAGAGTAGAAGATGAGATAAACAATCAAGCTAGTAAGACTAGACAGAATACAGACGCTAAAGAAAAGTTCGGAGATGTCGTTGCCAGGTGCTTAGCTAGGGAGATATTCAATAGGGCGTCAAAGGACTTGACCAACATGGCAAGGACGGGAGGCAGAGATGGCGGAACTACGTTTATCCAGAACTGGCGTAATTACCTCACGGGATCTCAATACAGAGGAGAGAGTATTTTTAGGACGATCCTATCGAATACTAAGGTTTGTAAATATATGGAAACGGGAGTAAAGCAAGGCTTCGGAGTCACGAAGCAGGTATCCCTATCTGGATTAAATACTAGGACTGGCAGCACGAGCCCATTTCAACTGACTGCCAATTGTAGCATGCCCTCTAGTTTCAGCATGGATGGCTACATGAAAGATTTCAGCGGTAATGGCGGATGGGAAGCATTTAATAGACTCTTAGAGACTCAGAATAACCCACTCGGGATGGCCTTATTGGCCGGGCAAGAAATATCAAATCAGAGAAATTTGGAACAGCAGGCTGATCAAGCTGAGGCTTTGGCCAATAATGGCTATCAGGGTATTAGCGGTAAGAATGCTAGCGATAGTTGTGCACTGAAAGACGAGCGAGGCAAGTGTATTAAATATAAGGATATAAAAACTCCGGGTAGCTATGTAGCGGCCAACTTAGCCGCCGTAGTCCAGCAAGAACTAGCCTGGATAACAAACGTAGACGAGCTATCAGAGATGATAGCGTCTGGCGTGGACATACTCATAAACAGACTCGGAGACCTCAGCAACCCAAACGAGGGCGACTATACTACTCAGCCCATACCCAGTATTAGCCCATTACCAACCCTCACGCCGACGCCAGGTACGCTCGAGTGTAGCACCGAGGGCCCGTTCCAATACGGAAGAGAGCTTTCTGTGGCTATAGACACGCTTAAGAGTCAAAATCCAAATTTCCTAAACAGTGTTCCCGTGCTTGGAGGGAACCCAAGACATCCCGAAGAGATATCCTATCCTCAAACAGATCTCGATAAAACAGCTGCTGCTCTTATATCTATCATAAAATCAAATATGTCTAATTTCAGAGGTGGCAGAATATATACCAGCTGCGAGCCTGGAGGTAGTATTGGCACAGACGCGATTATTTTCGGCAAAGATTACGACGTATTCGGCGAAGTCTATGATTTCAAAAGCGGTACCGCTGAATCAGATGGAAGGCCTCTTCGCGATGCCCTGCAGACTAGCGATGGCGGCGAACTGACTGATTGGGCTAGAGTCGTTCCCGATTAATACCAATAATCCGTCTTAGGCATTTTATTTACGAAAAAGTGATTAAAACGTTTAAAAACTCCTACGGTCAAAAGAAGATATACGCATCCATCCTCATGGTTGTTTTTGCTTTATCTGCGCTGCTCTATCCGGGGTCAGCTGCTGCGGCTAACCCCATAAGCTGGGTCATGGATGCCGTAGGGAGCGCGGCCCTAGACGCGACCAAGGGCGCGATACTCAGTTCACTTTACACATTCCTTCAGCTCATAGGCCGAATGCTGTCTTTCTTCATTGGCCTAATGCACTCGGTTGCGACCATAGCCGTCTATCCTAAAACCGGTGTCCCTGTCGTAGAAGAAATGTGGAAGATATTTAGAGATATGGCTAATATGATATTTATCCTTGCCCTCATAGTCATGGCCTTCTCTACCATATTCGATCTCGGTAGTCGCTTTGGGGCATTCAAGGGCACCGACTGGAAGAGTATGCTGGCCAAGCTTTTAATAGCTGCGGTACTCATTAACTTTAGCATGACCTTGGGCGTTGTAGTTATCGACATAGTGCAGGTCCCCACAAACATGCTTCTCACTTCGATGGGGGATATATCCGGTAGACTCGGAGGAGGTCTAAATGTTCAAGGGATGCTAGCTTATAGCGGTACTGGCGGGTCCGCCACCATAACTGAAACTGCAGACGTAACAACGGCGGCTATAGTATCTGTTGTTTTCATGATCATACTACTAGGGTCCTTCTTCATGTCGATACTCACGGCCACGTTATTCATGATAATGCGTATCCCCATTATCTGGATGCTTTTAATGTTCTCGCCCCTAATTTGGATTGCCAACATATTTCCGAGCACAAGAAAGAGTTTTTCCGAGTGGTGGACCAAATTCCTCGGCTGGGTATTGTTCTTGCCATACTATCTGTTTTTTGTTTATCTAGCTCTTTTTGTTCTGTCGAAACAGGATTCTATTTGGACATCAGCCCTTCAAAAAGCTCAGACTGCTGATTACGGGCTTAATACTGGCAACCCTGGGATAACCGTTCAAGTCGTCTTCTTCTATATAATCGTTAATACTATCTTAGTTGGCGGCACTAAATTAGCCATGAGCAGCGCTCAGGCATCAGCCACCGGCGTGAATAAAACCTTAGGCAAATTGACTGGCGATATGCTCCTAAGTAATACGCCGTGGCTAGGGGGATATTACAAAGGAGGGAAGACCGCTATCGAAGCTAGGAAGAAACAATTCCAACAGCAAGGCTTCCAGAATAAATATCTGAACAAGGTCTACGGCGGCGAAGCGGCCGATAAAGATCGCCAAGCTAAAATGGGCCAGCTTTTCGGCGTAAGAGGCGCTGACCTTGCTCGTCAAAAAGTGTTTACTGAATCTGCCGGCAAAGAGTTCGATTTAATAAAAAACGATTTCGATATTGGTAAAATCGATATAGCCAAAGTAAAAGCTGGGGCCAGCGGCGACGCAGCCGATCCCAAAGTATTTGCCTATCGCAAGATGCTCGCAAAATTAGGAGAGCTAGGCGACACTCAATTCGAAGAAACGATAAAAGCCATGTCCACCGTCAACAATCCCTATGCGGCGCAGGATCTAATAAAGACTGCCCAAGAATCTGAATTCGCTGGCATAAAGGCAAAAACAATACATGCCTTAGCCGTAAACAATGACGTAGCAAGACCAGCCAGAAAAGAGTTATTAAAACACATGCAGGGTAATGCAAAAGTTGCTAAAGAACTAACGGCCGCCGAATACGAAGAAGCGATCAAAATGCTGGGCGGAGACAAATCTTTCGAAGGCAGCAAATTCGCTAAAGAACTTGGTAAATTTAGGCCAGATTTAACCTATGCGCGTCAGCAAACCATTCGCACTGCGGATCCCGCCAAGATGGCTGAGGCGATGAAAGACTATAGAACCAAGAAAGGTCTAGCTCCTACCGCCCCAGTAACGCCGGCCGACCTAGAACAAGACCATTACGAAGCATACATCGACAAGACGGAGATAAAGAGTGTCGCTGAGCTCGCCTATGACGGAATTTGGAGTGAGCCATCTTTCCAAGAAGCCCTGAAAGAAAAGCTTGAAGCTATACCAGAACCCCGCAAACCAGCTAGCATACGGACCGACAAGGAATTCCAGAAAACGCAAGTATGGCAAGACTGGAATTCTGAATACAGACAACGCGCCAGAGAAAGGAATGCGTTGGTTAAGAACATAAAAAACACGCCAGAATCAGCACAGAAACTTACCGTGCTTAGAACTGCGGGATTAATCACGTAATAAAATGCCTATCACTAGTAGAAACTATTTTACCCCCTATATGGTTGATCTAGGAAAAATGACTGGCCTTGCGCTCGACTCTTTCGATAAGAGAATCAGTGTCCTGCCAAAAGCTATCCAAGATTCTATATATGATTTTTCTATAGCTGAATTCATAGAAGACGTCCTCGGGGAAAGATTTGAATTGACGGCAGATCAAAAGATAGAGCTGACACGGATAGTTAGAGATATTCTGATGGGGGATATTTTATTAAGCGACGCCCTCCGCGTAATGTCTCAGAAACTTACCGTGCCAGTGGATGTGGCCAGAGAGATATGTAACGGCTTATTATCGGGACCCCTTGCTCCCACGATAGAAGATCTAAAAACTCTCAACAAAAGACAGCCCCAGACGTCGCCACCACCGACCGCGACATCTCCGGGCCAGATAAATCCAAATAATATCGTAGACCTAAGAGATCAAAATAAATGAGATTCGAACTACCACAATTCATAGAGACCGAAACCAAGCTCGTTGGGCCGTTCACTTTGAAACAGTTTCTTTGGATAGCTGGAGGCGCATCGCTAAGCTACGTATTATTTTTGTGGCTAAAGCTGACCATATGGTTTTTCGTAACAGCTATTCCCATTGCCGCCTCTGCTGCCGCCCTAGCCTTTGTGAATATCGACGGCACGCCGCTATTCAACTACGTTTTATATGCTATAAATTATACTTTCGGTAGCAAGCGTTATCTATTCCGCAAAAATGATGATAAAATTAGATTGCCTTACAATTAATCATGCCTGAAGCTACTACAAAAAATCTAGTCGATATCGCCGCCATAAGAGACGACGTTGTTTTACTTAAGAATGGATCTCTAAGATCTATAATCGAAGTATCCGCCATCAACTTCGAGCTTCGATCAACAGATGAGCAAACCGCGATAGTTCAAAACTTTCAGAATCTTCTAAATTCTATAGATTTCCCTTTGCAAATAGTGTCGACATCAAGAAGATTATCTCTAGATGACTATGTAAAAAACCTTGAGGCTACGATTGAGACGCTAGATAACGACTTATTAAAAATTCAAGCCGCTGAATACGCAAAATTTGTCTCGCAATTGGCTGAGCTATCAAACATTATGGCCAAGAAATTCTATGTGGTGGTGCCATTTTATGCCACGCCACTACAGACTACCAGCGGACTATTTAGTGGAATTACCGGAATATTTTCAAACAAGAAATCTACAGCTAAGATAGACGACACAAGCGTCGAGAAGTATCACTCACAACTCATGCAGAGAGTCGACCTAGTCTTCAGCAATCTCGTAGGCCTTGGCCTAAAAGCAAAGCTCTTAAAAGGAGACGACCTAATGAATCTCTTCTATCAAATATATAACCCCGGCTCAAAAACAAAGTTTAATACAGAGGGCACCGAAGCGGCCACAACATAATGCAAGATCAAAAATTACAACTAGACGAATCATTCGCTCCAGAAGCTTTTAGTATTAACCCCAACTACATACAGATAGGGGACACTTTCGCACGCACAATGTTTCTGGCGACATATCCCAGATACTTAAGTATGAGCTGGTTCTCGCCGATTATTAACCTAGATAAGGCTTTTAACGTATCAATTTACGTTGTCCCTAAGAACACTGCCGACACATTGAAACAACTCAGAGACCAGCTTGGTCGCTTAGAGGCCCAAGCTATGGAGGGGGCAGCCAAGGGCCAAGTAAGAGACCCCCTGCTAGAGACTGCTATTGGCGACATAGAATCGCTCAGAGATAAGCTCCAGCAGGGCACAGATCGCTTTTTTGAGCTAGGAGTCTATATCACATTTTTTGAGAACGATGTGAAATTGTTAGACGAGACCGAGAATAAAATAAAGGGAATGTTTGAGAACCAACTGGTGTTCCCTAAGTCTGCGATATTTAGAATGGCAGAAGGTTTTTCCTCGACTCTGCCCCTAAACAACGACAAGCTCAACGTCCACACTTCACTCAATACCGAACCCATATCATCCATATTCCCATTCGTGTCCTTTGATTTAACGTCCACGTCTGGAATATTATACGGGATAAATACTCATAACAATTCCTTGGTGTTATTCGACCGCTTCAGTCTTGAAAACTCTAACACCGTTGTCTTTGGTAAGTCTGGCGGAGGCAAAAGCTATACCGTAAAGCTAGAGATACTTAGAAGCCTGATATTCGGCGTCCAGGCAATAATTATTGACCCGGAAGACGAATATAAATATCTAGCCGAAACAGTCGGTGGGTCAGTTGTTAAAGTCTCGATAAGCTCTGATCAACACATCAATCCCTTCGATCTTCCCATTCCCAAAGAGGACGAATCTGCTTCTGACATATTCAAATCCCACATCTTAAATCTAACCGGCCTGGTCAGGCTCATGCTAGGGGATATAACGTCGGAAGAAGAAACGTTACTTGACGAAGCTCTTCGTCAGACATACGCCATCAAAGATATCGGCCCAGACTCAGATTTCGGCAACATGGCACCGCCAGTCATGACTGATCTTCAAAACGTACTTGATGGCATGCAAGGATCTGAATCTCTGGCAGTCAGATTGAGACGATTCACACAGGGGACATTCGCCGGCTTCTTAAATCAACCTACCAATATCTCTCTAGACAACCAGATTGTCGTCTTCAGTATTCGAGACATGGAGGAGGAGCTACGACCAATCGCTATGTATATAGTTCTTAATTTCATGTGGACGGCCATCAGACGCAATCTTAAAAGGAGAATCTTGTTGGTTGATGAGGCCTGGATACTATTAAGAACCAAGGTTGGAGCCAACTTCTTGTCGTCTATCGCCAAAAGAGCTAGAAAGTACTACGCCGGACTTACTACCATCTCACAAGACATCCCAGAGTTCCTAGCCACTGACGATGGCAAGAGCATCTTAAACAACTCTTCAATCCAGATACTTATGAAGCAATCTCCAGCCACAATCGACTTGATACAAAAGACATTTAGTCTAACCAACGCAGAAAAGTACTATCTACTAGAGGCCAGAGTTGGCTTCGGACTGTTTTTCCTTGGTCAAACTCACGTTGGCATAAGAATGGTCTCTTCATTCGCTGAAGATCAAATAATCACCTCTGACCCCAAGCAAATTCTCGAGATAGAGAAGGCCAAAGAGGATTGGGCTAAAACAAGAGATTAACTATTCATATGAATGGCAGCCGGACAGAACCAAACGTCGGGAAATATTATAGACTTGAGAGAGAAAAAATCGACATCACAGTCAGACGAGAGTAGGGGCGTGAGCGCGGGTAATTATGGGCCACCCACAGAAGCCGAGCCCAGCGACACTGAAAACATTCTGCCGGACCAAGTCTCCGCCGAGATCGATCCTAGAGATGAATCCATAGATAGTTCGCCCGCAGACGAACAGGCCACTCAAAACGAGACCTCAGAGGATACTGTAGACTTAGGAGAGGAAGACGTCGCAAGCGAAGAAGAGCTTTTAGGCGCCCAACTGGAAGAATTGCGTCTAGCCACAGACTTGAGCGAAATCAATCACGAGGTAGCCCAAATCAAAGAAGAGGGTCATTCATTTGGAAAACCCTCCAAAATTAAGTACGGAATATTATTCTTGCTCGCTACGATTGTAGACGCACTTGACCTCTTGGCTTTAACCGGAGTTGGCTATTTCATAGCGGCAGTAATTAGCATCACGCTCTCCTTGATTATGCTGTGGATATTCTGGCTGACCAACACTAAGCAAAACGATGCCAAGAAATACCAACAGAAGCTAGCTGTTTTTCTAAAAAATTTGGAGAAGAACATGGCTCACATTGAGAGACGCACCGTGCAGATCTCCAGAATAGCGCATAAACTTAGCCGCAATAAAACTGTTAGGAAAATTGGCGGGAAGGGAGTGGCGAAGATTGGTAGACAAACCGCAAGGATATATAAAGCGGCAAGAAGTAGCCCCTTATCTAAATTTATCGCAGCATCTTGTGCCAATTTAGTGCCAGCGCTAGGCCTTCTGCCTTGGCAGATTATAGGCACATATCTAAGCTATAGAGATGAGAGCGAGGCCCTGAAGGACGCCGCCAAAGCCGCAGACGAAGCATTTGGAGAGTAATAACGACCTCCTCGGAATTATATGGCTTATCTAAAAATGAATTCAAAAAAAATATTAATTGGGCTAATAATGCTAAGTCTAATAGTAATAGCTTTTTTGGGTGGCTATATTATTAGTAGGGGGGGACTACCAGATACGGACTCTGCCGGAACGGGGAACATGCTATCCAGGTTCGACGATAAATCGCTGGAGGCCACAGCAGATACCCTAGGCCCTAGTTCGGATAGAATCGCAATCACCAGAAAGATAAACTCTATAGCCCCATCGAAAGACAACAATTCGATCTTATATTACGAAAAGGCAACTGGACATGTTTTTGAACTTAACCTATCAACAAAAAAAGAATTGCCACTATCCTTAGCTAACCTGCCTAATTTCTTATCCACCGTCTGGTCTCCTACGCAGAAAGAGGTAATAAGTCTATTTTATGAGCCGGCTGGTAACGCCTACAAATACTTTAACTACAAAACCAAGAAGTCTACTCTCTTAACCGAAGGCATCCGGTCGGTTGCCTTCTCTCCAGATGGAAAGAACTTAACCTACTTTCTAGTAGGCGATGAACTAAATTATATCTACATATCTTCTCCTGATGGATCTGGGGCAAAAAGAATATTAAGCACACGCATGAGCAGTGTCTCTCTAGCGTGGCCCAAGGCCGACTTAATCATTCTAAAGAGCGTAGATGAGAACACGGGCTCCACTAATTTACTAGGAATAAATACTAAAGGAGAAATCTCCTCCATACTAAACAACGTATCCGAATTGTCTGAGTTGTGGTCAAAAGACGGTAAGAGAATGATATATTCTCAGGCCGGTGAGTCGCAACCTTTGCTAAGGATTATAGATATTGAGACGGGCGTCATGTCTTCTGTTGAGTTAAGCCTCAGGCCCTCTGATTGCGCCTGGAGCATGGATAGTCGCACGGTGTATTGCATTGGAGCTAAAGATCCAGGAGACCCAAATCAGAGACTCTACAAAATCAACGCTGAAGACGGCAAGCCTATAGACGTAAAGCCCGTACCGGGACACATAAGCCCGAGAGAGGCCCACTTATCTCTACTTGAAGACTACCTAATAGTACTCAACGACATAGACGAGAGACTGTATTTAGTTGAGACGGCAGAATAGTCTTTCTGCTAGCAATATAAACAACAGTTCCGCTTTTGGCGGAACTGTTGTTTATATTTTAGAGTTATATAGAATATGGCTTTATCACTATTCTCCTCTGTGGCTCTTCGCCTATGCTTTCTGTGGCAATATCCGGATATGAAGCCAGCTCCATATGTACTAGCCTGCGCTCATACGAGGACATTGGCTGTAAGGCTTCAGCCTTTTGTATGTTTCTAACCCGCATGACCGCTTGTCTGGCTAGATCGATAACGTAATTCGCCTTAGACTTTTTATAATCATTAACATCTACCGCCAACGAGACATCGCTTCCAACGTCTTTAGCGAACATGTTCCTAACCACGTATTCCAGAGCTTTTAGATTTTGCCCGTCTCTCCCAATTAAAAACTTGGCATTATCCGGAGTATATATGGACACCAGGACAGTTTTCGAATTACCCCCGACTTCTTTGTCTATCTCGACTTGGCATTCAATATTCATGTAGGAGACGATCCTCTTTATGGCCTCCTTTATTTTGTCTTTGTTCTTTATGTAGTCTTCCATATTATTATGATTTTTTTGATTTTATATAAAACTGTTCAAATATGGAAAAGGCTGTAGTTGCTACCCAATACACTATTAATCCAGCTGGCATTTTCCAACCAATAATTATAATGAAAACTGGCAAGAAATACAACATTTGACTATTTAAAGCCGCGACCTCTTTGCCTACGCCGGGAGTTCCTTTGACGCTGTTTTTTTGTTGCCAGCCCTGAATAAATTGTAAGACCCCGGCTAGGACCGTTAGGGGTATGCTTCTTTGTGTTATATCTACGATGCCAAGGAATAGATGGCTCACCGCGTCCGGCCTACTTATGAAACTGTACAAGAGGCTCAAGCTTGATTCGGTTAATCCAACGGCAAAGACCTTGTACAGTGCGAATAAAAGGGGCAACTGAATAAGTAGTGGGAGGCATCCAGCTAGAGGATTCACGCCCTCTTCCTTATATAGCTTCATTATCGCTTCAGACTGGGCAGCTTTATTATCCTTAAACTTTTCTTTTATTTCGTTTAATTTGGGATTTATTTTGTTTAAAGCCTGCTGAGACCTTAAGGCCTTAAGAGAGAGGGGCATGAGCGCCAGCCTAACTAAAACGGTCATTACTACAATCGCAATTCCAAAATCATTCCCGGGTAGAGCGTTATAAATTACTATTGCTATGTTCAGTAGCGGCCTATATATTATCTCATTAAAAAACATGGACATATTACTATGGTAGGTCTACGCCCCCACTTGAAAGGGGATTACACCTTATTATTCTTTTTAAAGCTCTGGCTACGCCAGACAGAGCTCCGTCTTTCTCTATCGCTAGAATTGCATATTCTGAGCAGCTTGGATGAAATTTACATCCAGCGACAGCAAAAGGAATTGGAACAACGCTCCAGTATCTATTTATTTTTCTATAAAAATTTATCAACGCCACGATCGCCTTACTCATGATTATTTAGATTAGCCTTTTTTATTAGAAATACGATTTCTCTAGCGATGGCATCTCTGTCTTCTGAAAGTATGCCCTTCTGTGCCACTAAGACAATTCGACAACCTTCTTGCATGGAACCTATCTGTACCCTAACAGCCTCTAGCATCGTTCTCTTTATACGATTTCTGTCTACGGAGCTCTTGGCGACGCTCATGGGCACCATAACCGCGACCTTGACTGCGCCAGCACCCTTTAGCACGTATTTAACGAGTAAAAAGCTGCCTCTAGCAGCTTTCCCGAGCTTAAAAACCTCATCTATGTCGTTTCTAGCCGCCAGCCTATTCCTTCCTGAGAGGGCCACGATTATACAGTCAACCTCTTTCTGCCCTTCTGCCTGCGTCGAGCTATTACTTTTCTTCCAGACTTAGTCCTCATCCTCTCTAGAAAACCGTGTTTTCTTTTTCTAGGCGTCTTTTTCGGTCTAAATGTTGTGGTTTGCATGTGTTATAACCCTAATTTAAGATTAATACGTTAATTCTATTATCATTTCAGGAGACAGTCAACCGGCAGGGTAAGTTATTTTTAAAACATTCAATCTTTTGCAATTAAAATTTTTAAAGTCAATATTTACTTATTATCTCCACTTGTTATAAACAGTATATCCACTTGTTGAAACCTTTCTTCTAGTTGCCATTGTCCTATAATGCTTTAGACAGAGTTGAGTAAGTGCCAAACACTAAATTAAATTTACCAAACTAAGATGACTAACGAGGAACTATGGAAAGCTGTGCTGGGAGAAATGGAGTTGTCTTTAAGTAGGGCAAATTTTACTACCTGGTTCAAAAACACCTCTATCGTGTCCAAAGATAAGAATGGGGTCCTGGTTAGCGTGCCTAATGGCTTTATTAAGGAGTGGCTTGAGAATAAATTCAACAAAAAAATTCTTCAGTCCGTTCGAAGCTTAGCACCAGACGTTAGAGATGTTAAATACACTATTGGTCGTCCTAAGCTAGAGCCCATACGCCCAGACGTCTCTAGGCTTGTCCTAGATAAGGAGTTGGATGACAAACTAGAAAGTAGCACCCACGACGTCGATGTCGACAAGGCTACAAACCTCAATAAGCGTTATTCTTTTGAGACTTACGTGGTGGGCTCTAATAACGAGCTTGCCTATGCCGCCGCGCTTGGAGTAACTAAAAATATCGGCAAGCTTTACAATCCATTATTCCTTTACGGTGGAGTTGGCCTTGGGAAGACTCATCTTCTTCAGGCTATTGGCAATAAAATAATCTCAGAGAACAAAGATCGTAAGGTTCTGTACATTCCAACTGAAAAATTTACAGCCGATATGCTAGATGCCATAAGAACTCGAAGCATAGAAGATCTTAAGAATTGGTATTCTAAACTAGATCTGCTTATTATAGACGACATTCAGTTCATAGCCGGGAAAGAAAAAACTCAAGAAATAGTTTTCTCGGTTTTTAATGAATTGTACGGAAAGAATAAACAAATTGTCCTATCTTCGGACAGGCCTCCAAAAGCCATCCCCACTCTAGAAGAGCGCCTAAGATCTCGTTTTGAGGGCGGCATGATAGCCGATATTGGGCTACCTGATTTTGAGACTAGATTAGCTATTATCACAAACAAATGTACCGAAAAAGCAACTAGCTTAGATACAGACGTTCTAACCTATATAGCTACTCATATTCAAAAAAATGTTAGAGAGCTTGAAGGCGCCCTGAATAGAGTTGTGGCTTTTAGTCAGATATATAATAAAACCCCAGATCTAAAAGAAGTTAAGAATATTCTGAATACATACCTTAGTACCCCATATAGGAAGACATCTCCTCAGATAATACTAAAAGCTGTTGCTGATTTTTACAACATATCCGCCAATGACCTAACAAAGCGTAGCAGAAAGAAGGAAGTTGTTAGACCCAGACAAGTTGCTATGTTCTTATTGAGAGAAGAGACTAAACTTTCATTCCCAGAGATAGGTCAAAAATTAGGTGGCCGAGATCATTCTACGGTAATTCATGCCTGCGAGAAGATAAGAGAAGAATCTAGCGGAGATGAACCGTTAAAACAAGAATTAGTACTCATCAAAGAACGTGTGTATAATTCTTTTGATAAGTAGTTGAAAAGCCTGCGTATAAGTAGCTGCTTAGGGCGATATGCAATTTCTTATCCTCTAGTTGTACTTAGCTTATACCTAGACAGTCCATACCTTATGAACACTTGTGTCCAAGATGAATATTCTCACCTGACTACTCTGGGCCTACGATTTAAGACTCTGGGTGACTATCTATCCACAGAAAATACATCTATAATAAGAGTAATAATATCTAATAAATATATTATTATAACCACACATGAAAGCAGTTGTTAACCAAAAGAATTTTAAGAAAGCTCTCAGTATTGTAGAAAAAGTTGTTTCCAAAAATACCACCTTACCAATGCTAAGTAATATTTTGATTAAAACAGAGAACGGTAGGCTAAAGATATCGGCTACTAACTTAGAGGTTGGTATAAGTTACTCAATTGGATCAAAGATTGATGAAGTTGGAGAGATAGCTGTACCAGCAAGGATACTGGTAGATCTTATTAATGGAATAGAAGATGACAAAATTAGTATCTCAACTAAAAATAATATCTTAATTATTAATTCCGAGAAGTATAAGACCCAAGTATTAGGTTTTAGTGCTAGTGATTTTCCCATAATTCCTAAGATTAAAAATAATTTAATTAGCGTGGTTCAGGCAAAGGCGGTTAAATTGCTACTTGCTTCAGTTTTTGATTCTATAGCCATATCTGAGACTAGGCCAGAGCTAGCAGGGGTTTATACAGACTTCAGGTCTAGTACAGTAACAGTCGCGGCTACGGATAGTTTTAGGCTTGCCGAGAAGAGCATCTCTGTAAAAAATACACAGACGGCGTCGGTCATATTACCAAGGAATACAGTAGTCGAGCTTATTAGAATATGTGGAGATATTGAAGGAGATCTAAATGTTTATCTTAGTGAAAATCAGATTGCTTTCTCAAGTGAAGATATGGATTTTGTATCCAGGATAGTTGATGGTAATTATCCTGACTATAAAAAAGTTATACCTGAGAAATTCACATCTAAACTTCTGGTCAATAAAAACGATTTGGAAAAAACAGTACGATTAGCTGGACTATTTTCTTCTAATATCTCCGATGTTAAGATAAGTTGCTCCGAAGAAGAGACAAAAATAATAGCAAAAAATTCCGATAAGGGAGAGATAGAAACAGGAATAGAATCACTATTAAGAGGGGAGCCATTTGATGTTTCTGTAAACTATCACTATCTGCTAGATGGAACGAAGATAATAGATACTGAGAAGCTGGTTATAGAATTCGTTGGCGCAGGAAGTCCTATCGTATTAAGACCGGCAGAAGACAAGGGCAATACGCTGTATCTTATAATGCCTCTAAGGAATCAATCTTAATATGTTCAGAGGTATAGCCAACGCTCTAAACAAAAGAAATAAAGGTTTTGTCCTAATTGGTCAGGATAATAGAGAAGCTGAGCAGGCCTTGCAAGATTTTTTAATAGACGAGTTTGGGAATGATATATTAGAATTTAACATATCCATAGAATCTAATAGAAGAATAAATGCATTCACAGTAATAACATCAAATAAGACAATTGCTATGGAAATTAATCTTAGAATAGAGTCTTTGCGTAGGCACTTAGTAAGTAAAGGACTCAAGCCTGACAAGTTAAATATTAAATAACAAATAAGTCCNNGGACTTATTTGTTATTTAATATTTTAGAAGTCATAGGTACTACGAACGATCCATTCCCAATTATTGAATTGAGGATCGTTACTGGGATTAGAGGGAAAAGGGCCTAAAGGATTGTTTTTATCTATATAATATAAAATACTGTGTATCTCCGGAGTAGATAACTCATCTTTCTTGTATATATAATTGCCATCTAACATTATTTTATTTGTTGAAACTGGCTCAGGCTTGATGAAATCTTCTTTTGGTAGTCTAGCGAGTGCTTTTACCATAAACTCGTGCCAGAGAGGCCCTGAAGCGCTTATGCCGGCACCTGCACGAGACATTGATGTGTTGTCGTTGTTCCCACTCCACACACCTACGGCTATATTGGGAGCATATCCAAGTACCCAGGCATCTCGATTGTTTTGAGTTGTTCCAGTTTTAGCCGCCACTTCTCTGTTTGGGATATACAGAGAGCTGGAGTAGCCAAAGACTGCGGATCTTGCCGCGTTATCTGATAAGATGTTGCTAATTAATCTAGAAGTCTGGGCGTTTAAAACCCTTTCTGGCTTTACATCTCTTTCTTCCATTATCGAGCCATCATTAGACTCGACTCTGGCTACTATGTTCCAGTTATTTTTTATGCCGTCATTAGCGAAAACTCCATAGGCAGAGACTAGATCTATAGCTCGAACTTCTGCTCCACCAAGGACTAAAGATAAGCCGTAGTCGCCCTTCAGGGTGGTAATACCCATATTTGTGGCGAGTTCTTGGGTTTCTTTAGTGCCAGCTAGATAGAGCGTTTTTACCGATGGAACGTTGAGTGACTGAGCTAGAGACTGCCGTATGGTGACTGGCCCGCGATAAGAGACATCATAATTTTGAGGATGATAGCAAGAGAGTCCGTACTTGTCTTTATTCTGTAATCCATCAGGATTGCAGAGGGGATTGAATTCTGTCTTTAAATCAAACAATATTGTGTAATCGGTAAAGCCTTTGTTGAGTGCGGCGGCGTAAGCGAAGGGCTTGAAAGACGAGCCGGGCTGGCGATTAGGAGAAGTGATTACATTAAAGTTGCCTTGGTTAGCTATATCGAAATAGTCGCTAGATCCGACTAGCGCGAGAACTCCTCCGTTTTTTGGATCCAAGGCAACCATGGCTAGATTCTTAGCTCCGTACTGTTTTTTATTTATAGCTGCGTATTTTGTTACAGACTCTTCAGCAATTTTTTGAAGATCCACGTCGAGCGTAGTGATTATCTTGAGCCCCTCGTTCTCGACTACTTCTTCTCCGTATTTTTGAGTCAGATACTCTTTTACCATGATCACAAAATGAGGCGCGAGTAGGGCCTCCTTAGACGGCTTGAAAGTTATCTTTTCTTCTTTAGCGCTTCGAGATTCTTCGGCACTTATTAATTCCAAGGACTGCATTCTATCCAAGACAAAATCTCGGCGGCCGAATAACTCTTCTAAGTGGTTGCCATAGGGAGAATAATAAGACGGAGCCTTGATTAGCGCCGCAAGAGTAGCGGATTCTGAGATAGACATCTCTGAGGCTCTTTTGCCAAAATAATTAACACTAGCTGCTTCTATCCCGTAAAGAGTTGATCCGAAAGGTATTTGATTGAGATACATCCAGAATATCTGGTCTTTTGAAAATCTACGCTCTATCTCTATCGCCAAAATTACTTCTCTTAATTTTCTAGATATAGTTTTCTGTTGGCCAAGGAGGGCATTTTTTACTAATTGCTGAGTTATTGTTGAGCCGCCCTGAGAGAGATTCAGCCCGGTAATGTCTTTCCAAAACGCTCTCATAATACCCTGAATATCTAACCCCTTATGAGTATAGAAACCACTATCTTCTGAGGCCAAAACGGCATTTTTAATACTGATAGGCATCTGTTCCCAGGGGATTACGGTTCTCTTCTCGGTTCCGTGGATGTCGTATAAGAGTATTTCGCCAGTACGATCAAATATTTTAGTAGACTCGCTGACTTTCCTAAACACTAAGGTGCCAGGATCGGGGATAGTTCTTTCTAGGTATATAAAATAAGAGAAGCCACATATGGCGCCTATAACGATTAGCCACGGTACGATTGCGAGTATTTTTTTTGTTGGGATGTAAACAAAGCTTCGTCCAAGTTTTTTCGCGCGTCGGATAATAGGTCTAATGTCGTAGTGCATTACGTAGTATAATGCCATAAAATATGGATATTATCAATGCGTATTAAATAAAAAGAGAGGGAGTCGTATGCTCCCTCTCTTTTTATTTAATGCTAAGCCGCGTCTTCTTCCTCCTCGTCCTCCGTATCCCATCCCTCCGCGGCCTTTGGGTCTTCTTCCTCCTCGTCCTCCTCGTCGTCTTCCTCTTCTGCGTCTTGATCTTCGAGGACGTTTTTTTTCTTGGGGTCGCCTTCCTTTTCGGCCCCTTCCTCTATTTCGTTAAGGTCGTCCTCGTCCAATAATAGGTATTTTTTGTCGAGAATCATTGTTAGTCTCCACCACTTATCCTCACTAGCTCTGACGTTTTTTTTGAGCTAGTGAATAGAATAAATTTAGTGGACGTAATTATAACAAAAAACGAACTAAACTATTTAATAATGGGAGTATAATTATTTGCCACGCAAATTGCAATAGCCAAGGCGTCTGCAGCGTCGTCGGGTCGTATTTCCTCCTGTATCCCTAGAAGCATTCTTACCATCTTCTGTACTTGTGTCTTGTCGGCCTTGCCATAGCCACTTAGGCCTTGCTTAACCTGCAGGGGAGTGGGCTCTACTATGGGTAATCCAGCTTTGGTCAGAGCCAAAAGAAGCACTCCGCGCATTTCACTGACCGCCATAACGGTTCGCTGGTTATTGAAAAAGAACAACTTCTCTATGCCGGCCAAAGTTGGCTTATATTCTTTTACTAGTTTTAAAATTTCTTTCTCAGCTAGGACTAGGCTATAGGAATTGTCTTTCTTTAGGTTCTTAATTATCCCGAACTTTACGGGACTGAACTTAGAGTTTTCGTAGTCTACGATGCCAAAGCCAATTCTAGTTGTGCCCGGGTCTATACCAATTATTCGCATATCGTTATGCTAGGTTGTCGGTTATATCCTCGACGTCGTCTTGGTCGCCTAGGGCTTCTAATAGTTTTTCTAGCTGTTCTTGGTGAATTGGATCTGTCATCTGAAGAGGGGGTTGGCTAAACATCCAGCCAATGCTATCTGGTGATACCATTTTTGCGTTATTGTTCGATAGAATCTTTTTATTTCAGCTATGGTTCGGTTGCGACTATCTGTGATTGCCTTTATCTTCAAGGCGACTCCTCCTGGACCCACAGCTTCTATAGAGAGTTCTTCCAGCTGGTCTAGTCCGCCGTCTTTAACTTTCTTTATCGCTCTCTCAATGTTCTCGTTGGGCATGTTCTCCTTCTTCGCTCTCTCGATTATCTGAGTTAGGGCGATATTAAATTTTGAGTCTACCCCTTTCTTTGCGGCTATAGTGATCAAACGAGAGAGTCTGGAAAAGGCCTGACTTTTCTTTTTGTCGGTGATAGCCTTTCTATGCTTTATCTGAGACCACTTTGAGTGCCCGGACATAATTCTATGCTAATTTATTTTGTACTGTTGCGCCGACATGGGTTGCGCCTTCAGGGGTTACGACGCGACCCTTGGGGGTACGAGCCATGAATCCAATCTGCATTAGGTAGGGTTCGTAGACGTCCTCAATAGTATTCTCTTCCTCGGATATTGATGCGGCTATAGTTTTTAAGCCCACTGGTCCGCCATTG
Organism: Candidatus Yanofskybacteria bacterium; assembly: GCA_003514055.1. Lineage (NCBI taxonomy): Bacteria > Candidatus Yanofskyibacteriota > Candidatus Yanofskyibacteriota bacterium. The sequence goes on from DOSG01000009.1 coordinate 48,543, forward strand.
AATTTTTTTGCGATGGCTAATAATATTTTACGATCAGTATCTTCTAACCCGCGATTGTCTATCTCTAGCATGTCTAGGCTCTCTTGGGCTAGGTCTGCTGTTATCTTTAGAGAATCCTTCATTTGAGCGTAGTCCCGAGCTCTTTTTAATAATCTATTGGCAACTCTAGGAGTAAACCTAGACGCTGCGGATATTTTGAGGAGAGATTCCTGGTCTATGGCTATGCCTAGCAAGGAGGCTGACCTCAAAACTATCTTGGCTATCTCCGTTTCGTTGTAAAAGTCTAATCTGAAGTTCATACCAAATCGCGATCTAAAAGGAGCAGATAATAGAGATATCCTCGTAGTCGCGGCTATTAGGGTAAAGCGGGGGAGATTAATCTGAATAGTCTTTGCGGCATTGCCCTTGCCTATAACGATGTCTAGCTTGTAGTTTTCCATCGCCGGATATATAACCTCTTCGATGGTCTTGTTTAGTCTGTGAACTTCGTCTATGAATAGGATATCGCCATCGTTTAGGCCGGTTAGAATAGATCCAACATCGCCGGCTTTCTCGAGGGCGGTGCCAGAAGTTATCTTAATGGAAGCTCCAAGTTTTTTGGCTATTAAGTAGGCTAGGGTCGTTTTGCCTAATCCAGACGGACCATGTAGTAGGATGTGCTCTATCTGGTCTTTGCGCTTCTTGGAAGCGCCAATGGCGACCTCTAGATTGGCCTTAATTTTCTCTTGGCCAATATATTCCTCAAATGTCTGCGGCCTGAGGGCTAGGTCTAAAACTTGGTCTTCTGGGCCGCTTTTCTGGGCTAAATTGGGTATCTTGACACTCATGGGTATTTGGCTTAAAATATAGGTAGGCTTAAACCCGGTTTAACCGGTTTTAATTTGTACCTACTAACGACCTTTATAATCTGTAGGCAATTGAGTCTAGTATATTTATACACACGGATTCAATCGGGATACTATCTAGATGGATAGTTTGGTTTCGACTGAATTACTCCTCGGAATTATCCTGTCCCGCACTCTTTATGAGTATGGGCATTTGCCTACAGATTATAAAGGTCGTTTTTTATTACAATATTCTCTCGATCTCTTCAATTGAAGTAAT
>DOSG01000010.1 GCA_003514055.1 Candidatus Yanofskybacteria bacterium
TACCCATAATTTCTAAAAATATAATCAATCTACCATGACAAGAGTAAAACGAGGCGTAACAGCCAATGCCAGAAGGAAGAGACTATTAAAACACACCAAAGGTTTTAAATGGACTCGATCAACTAAGTTCAGACAAGCCAAAGAAGCCAGCTTACATGCTTGGTCTTTTATGTTTGCCGACAGGAAGAAGAAAAAGAGGACAGCTAGAAATCTCTGGACGGTAAAATTAAATGCCGCAGCCAGAGAGAATGGCACTACCTACTCAAAGCTAATAGACAAGCTAAAAAAAGCTAAGATCGATCTAGACAGGAAGGTGCTTGCCGACATCGCTCAGCACAATCCTGAAGTATTTAAAAAGATATTAGCCGCCTAACGCTCCTTAAATCAAAACTCCCGCTTAAGCGGGAGTTTTGATTCTATTTATGCAGAGAGGACTGGACGAAGCCAGAACCCGCTTAATGCAATTAGCTGGGTATTCTCGGTTCGTAACCGTTAGGAGTTGGTAGTTACTCCGCAGGCGAGATAATACGAGGCTTTACATAATCTCCGGAGGAAGGATCCTTTTGATCAAAAGAATCTTGGGGTGAAAGTTTGCGCATACTTAAAGAATATCCATATGGTCCGCCGCCAGACTTATCTAGCCATACCTCAATTGAACGAACTGCGCCATCCTCAAATTGAACAAGATAGTAAGTATGTCCCATTAATTGACTCTCTGTAAGCTGGGTGAACAAATAGCGCCATTCATTAAGAGAGATTGGCTTAATGTCGCGCTCTGCTCTTACGGCTTTTTCTCCAACTTTTTCCTTAACTAATATTTCTTGAAATAATCTGCCCTTTATGCCGCTAAAAGATTTGGAAGTATTATAAATCATATCTTCAAAGGAGCCTTCCTTGTCTATGTTGGGTCGATAGTAAGAATTAAATAAAGGCTTCTCTAAAAATGCTTTAAAATCTAATTCTCCAACTTGGTCGGGCGTTGAAAATGTACGAAGTATCTCTGTGCTCTCTCTCTTTTCTTTTTCTACCCTTGTTTTTGGATTCATATTTCTTAATGCCTCGACTTGTTTTCGAGTTGGCCTCAAAACCGGCTTCCCAGATTCATTTGGAACATGATGAGCGCCGCGTTCAATAAGCTTGGCATCGGATAATGCTCTGGATTCCGTGGCCTTAGCTATTTCTTTAGGAGTGTATTCTTCAGACATAGTAATATTTTATACTTCTTTATTACTATTCACAATGATTGCAGCCCCGACGGGATTTGAACCCGTGTTACGTGGATGAAAACCACGCGTCCTAACCGGGCTAGACGACAGGGCCATAAAACAGAAACTATTCTGACATAGAAATCAATAAAAATCAAGAAAAAAGAGGCTTGTCCGCCTCTTGTCAAATTGCCTACTTACCATACATCGCCCAAGCTGGCTGTACCCCAACTACGGCGTAATGGTAGCCTGCGACGTGGCCCCAGTCTTCAGTGAATACACTCCAGCCACGGCCATTGTCACCATCATGATCAGGCTCTCGACCATAGTCGGCTGAGTGAGCAAGCCATCCTCGAACAAACACTATGCTTTCCTCTAAATCTAACGGATACGGGAGTTCTTTAGCGTCACGTTCGTCGCTCCACAGGAGGATTAGAGTCGAGACACCCTTGGGATCTTCTACCCCGGTAGTACTATGATACGTTACCTTCCCATCTCTTATGGGATACTCCGTCTTTTCTATCAGATTCATCATCTTATAGTGGGTAGCTTTCCCGCCCGGCACATTGGGCCAAATAAGTCGTAAAGCAAGAGCCAGAGCTCCATCACCTTCTGAGATAACATCTATAAAACGATTATCCACGCCATACCTCCGTTAAGTAACTTTGAAAAGAATAGGATAATAATGTACCATAGTCAATACTATGAAGATCCTAGCCATAGAGACATCCTGCGACGAGACAGCCATTGCAATCTTAGATATCGATGCGAATGACAAGATACGAGTATTATCCAATATTGTCTCATCCCAAGTAGAGCTTCATGCAAAATTCGGCGGAGTAGTTCCCAGCTTAGCCGCCAGAGAACACGTCAAGAATATTGGCCCAGTTTTTAAGTCTGCCCTAGACGCAGCTGACATAGATTCGTCAACCGGCGGGTTCGATAAAGAGATCGATCTTATCGCCGTGACTCACGGACCAGGACTCGGCCCAGCCCTACTCGTCGGGATTACATTCGCCAAGTCGTTGGCTTGGAGATACGACAAGGAAATAATAGCTACCGATCATATGAGCGGTCATATTCATTCTAATTGGCTAGGAGAAGAAGACATGGCCAACATATTCCCAGCCCTTAGCCTTGTAGTCTCTGGCGGACACACCGAACTCGTACTCATGAAAGATCATTACGATTTCACGATTATCGGCGAGACCATGGACGACGCCGTTGGTGAAGCTTTCGACAAGGTCGCTCGCCTTTTAGATTTAGGCTACCCCGGAGGGCCAATAATCTCAAAATATGCGGCCACCGGTAACCCCGAGAAGTATCCCCTGCCTAGCCCAATGTTAAATTCAAAAAACTTTGACTTTAGCTATTCTGGATTGAAGACTGCAGTTTTGTATTTATTAAGAGACTTGAAATTAAAATCGGACATAACCGAAGAGATGAAATCCGATATTGCCGCCTCCTTCCAAAAAGCCGCCATCAATGTCTTAATTAAGAAAACGGCCAGAGCTTGTACCGAACTAAATATCAAATCATTGCTACTTTCCGGTGGCGTAGCCGCCAATAAAAAACTCCGAGAAGAATTGCAAAAAACGAGCGAAGAGATTGGTGTTAGATATTACCAGCCACCAATGGCCTATACCACCGATAATGCGGCCATGATCGGTGTCGCCGGGTACTTCGCTTATAAAAAATCTAAAAATAAAACTGCCCTTAAGTGGCAGTCTGTGGATATGGATGCAAATTTGAGATTCTAGTTGCATCTATTGCACTCTAATCTATCCTCGTGACCTTTTGGGTAGCTGACAGCTATTTGCTTGCAAAAATCACATTTGAAAGCAAAGTACTTGATATAGCCGGTATGCCCAGATTTCATAAATTTTCCGATAAATACTGCCGCACCAAAGAACATTTTTACTCTAGCCCAGAGATGTCGGGACAATACCTCTGGCACCGCAAAAATAGTGAGGTGGTCCTCAAGAGAGATCTCTCCAGCGTTAGATCTGATATCTGCACCATTCTGGTCACGCCCCAAGATATTACCAGCCCCATCGTGACAGCGGCAAATATGTCGATCCAAAGTGATGTGAGCCATGCTAGGCCTCCATTGAAAAAAGCTAGCTTTATAGTAGTATAACTAAATAATATGTCAAAGGAGATAGTCAAGACTTACGAGCCTAAGGCAGTTGAATCTAAAATATATAAGATCTGGGAAGACAGTGGTTTTTTTAATCCCGATAATTCACCAGCTAAAAATGGTGGCAGTTTTTCGATGGTACTACCGCCACCGAACGTCACCGGTGTTCTACATCTCGGACACGCCCTAACCGTAACCATAGAAGATATAATCATTCGCCACCAAAGGATGCTTGGTAAGAAAACCCTGTGGCTGCCGGGCACCGATCACGCCGCCATCGCTACTCAATCAAAAGTTGAAGAGTTGATACTAAAAAAAGAAGGCAAAAATCGTCACGACTTAGGACGAGAAGAATTTTTAAAACGCGTTGACGACTATGCCCAACAAAGCCACGACGCCATAATCACCCAATTAAAGCATATGGGCACGTCGTTAGACTGGAGTCGAGAAGCCTTCACTCTCGATAGCCATAGAAATTTAGCAGTTAAGACTGCCTTTAAGAATATGTATGCTGATGGACTGATCTATCGTGGCCATAGGGTCATAAATTGGGACCCCAAGGGACAAACCACAGTATCTGACGAGGAGATTGTTTACGAAGAGACTCAGGGCAAATTTTATACATTCAGATATTCAAAAGACTTCCCTATCGCCATATCGACTACCCGACCCGAAACCAAAGTCGGAGACACAGCCGTAGCTGTTCATCCTGACGATGAACGCTACAAACAATTCATTAATAAAGAATACGAGATTGACTTCGCTGGATCTAAAATAAAAGTCAGAATCATAGCCGACTCAGCTGCTGATCCGACTCTAGGCACAGGCGCGGTCGGCGTTACTCCCGCTCATAGTATTATCGACTGGGAAATCGCTCAAAGAAATAACTTAGCCTTAATTCAAGTCATAGACGAATACGGCCGAATGAATGAAAATGCCGGCACTCTTATCGCTGGCAAAAAGACCAAGGAGGCCAGAGAAATAGTAATCCAGTGGTTAAAAGATAATGATCTTCTAGAAAAAGAGGAGGATGTTCAAATCAATATTGCCCGAGCCCAGCGCAGTAACGGTATCATCGAGCCACTACCAAAGCTACAGTGGTTTGTGGCCGTAGACAAAGAATTCATCCTAAAAGAATCCAAAATCGAAGGCATAGCCTCGGGATCTAAGATAACTCTAAAAAGAATGATGCGCCATGTAGTTGAGAGCGGCCAAATCAATATAATTCCAGACCATTTCTCAAAAACATATTTTCACTGGATAGATAACCTGCGTGACTGGTGCATCTCGAGACAAATTTGGTACGGTCATCGTATTCCTGTTTGGTATCGTGATCATGAGATCTATGTAGGCGTCGACGCACCAGCCAGCCAAGATTGGCAGCAAGACTCCGACACGCTCGACACCTGGTTCTCTTCCGGCCTATGGACATTCTCCACCCTAGGCTGGCCCAATAAGACCGAGGATCTATCTAAGTTTCATCCGACCGACGTACTCGAAACCGGCTACGACATTCTATTCTTCTGGGTAGCTAGAATGATTCTCATGACCGGATACTGCTTAGGAGAGATCCCCTTCAAAACGATTTACCTTCATGGATTAATTAGAGACAAAGATAGGCAGAAAATGTCCAAATCTAAAGGCAATGCTATCGATCCGATCGAGATGGCCGATAGGTACGGCACCGATGCGCTAAGATTCGCTTTAATCTTTTCAACAGCCGCAGGCAACGACATCCCCTTAGCCGAGGATAAAATTAAAGGTATGAAACATTTCGCCAATAAGATCTGGAACATATCTAGATTTATACTGACCAATACTGATTCTGAGCTCCTGATAACCGATGAGCAACCAAAACCAACAACAGCCCCCGATGCGGCTATCTTAGAGTCCCTCAATGCGACTACGAAGAGCGTTAGTGATAGCCTTGAGCGGCTCATGCTCCATCAAGCTGCTCAAGAGATATATCAATTCGCCTGGTACAAACTGGCCGACATCTACATTGAGGCTAGCAAGACTCAGATTTTAGACAGTCAAACAAAGACCAATACTCAAAAGATTTTGATTTACTGCCTAGCCAATCTTCTCAAGCTTCTTCATCCTTTTATGCCATTTATCACAGAGGAGATATACTCAAGCCTTCCTATAACCAACAAAAAACTTCTGCTAGTGGAAAACTGGCCTGCTTAATTAGCCTCACTTAAGGTATACTTATAATTAATGGAATTAACTCCCGTCGTCAGTAGCGCTATCTTGATAGCGATTGGCCTACTTCCAAGTCTAATCTGGATGTCTTTTTTTATGCGCGAAGATTGCCACCCTGAACCTAAGTACCTAGTAATAAAAACATTCTTAATGGGAATCGTTATAGCTCCGCTAGCGATCTTACTCCAATACGGCTTCTGTCAAATGATTGGATCCAATTGCCTTATTGGAGCATCAAACGCCGGATTCGTACTCTGGGCAGCGTTAGTCGAAGAGCTTGTTAAGTTCTATGCGATAGTCATTATAGTATTGAAAAGTCCGGAGTTTGACGAACCCATGGACGGCATGATCTACATGATCACAGCGGCACTTGGATTCGCAGCCATAGAAAACATTCTTTTCATGTTCAAAATAATCCCCGGAGGCGATGTATTTAATACCAGTAGCAGTCAAGCATTAATAGCTCTCGAAACCATAGGGCTAAGATCTCTCGGCGCAACCATCCTCCACGCCCTCTCCTCTGCCATAATAGGGTACTTTCTGGCTATGGCCTGGTTCTATCAACACCATAAGAAGAAATTAATAATCATGGGAATAGCCATCGGGACAATGTTCCACTTCGCCTTTAATATCTTCATATCTAATCAGGAGGCTCTGGCTGGCCTTGGCTTGTCGTTGGGACTCCTAGTTTTTATGTCTTTCTTGGTCTATATACTCTTTAATAAGGTTCGAGACCGTCACGAGAAAGCCAAGGCCGCACGATTAGCCATGGCCATTGGCCGCCAAC